>DASTGO010000503.1:0-6366 GCA_035719045.1 Kineosporiaceae bacterium
CAGCCCGATCGCGGTGATGGTCGGGTGGGAGCCGTTACCGTTCGCCGCCGCCCGCTCCGCGGGGGTCAGCACCGGAGGGATGTCCGAGACGGCCCGGCGGTCGCTGGACATCCAGACCGGCCGCTCCGGCCGCTTCACGACAGGGGCGAAGACCTCGGCGAGCTCGTCCTTGTTGAGGGTCTCCCGGTCGAGCAGCTGCAGGACCAGGTCGTCGAGCACGCCGCGGTTCTCGACCAGGATCTCCCAGGCCTCGTCGTGGGCGTTCTCGATGAGGCGGCGGACCTCCTCGTCGATGACCCCCGCGACCTCCTCGCTGTAGTCCCGCTGGTGGCCGTAGTCGCGGCCGAGGAAGACCTCACCCTGCTCCTGGCCCAGCTTGATCGCCCCGACCCGCTCGGACATGCCGTACTGGGTGACCATCTTGCGGGCCAGCGCGGTGGCCTTCTCGATGTCGTTGCTGGCGCCGGTGGTCGGGTCGTGGAAGACCAGTTCCTCGGCCACCCGCCCGCCCAGCGCATAGGCCAGCTGGTCGAGGATCTCGTTGCGGGTGGTCGAGTACTTGTCGTCGGTCGGCAGCACCATCGTGTAGCCGAGGGCCCGGCCGCGGGGAAGGATCGTCACCTTGGTCACCGGGTCGGTGTGCCGCAGCGCCGCCGCCACCAGGGCGTGTCCGCCCTCGTGGTACGCGGTGATCTTCTTCTCCTTGTCGTTCATGATCCGGGTCCGCCTCTGCGGCCCGGCGACGACGCGGTCGATGGCCTCGTCCAGGGCGTGGTCGTCGATGATCCGGGCGTTCGCGCGGGCGGTCAGCAGGGCTGCCTCGTTGAGCACGTTCGCCAGGTCGGCACCGGTGAAACCGGGAGTCCGGCGGGCGACGGCCATCAGGTCGACGCTGGGGGCCATCGGCTTGCCCTTGGCGTGCACCGAGAGGATCTTGAACCGGCCCTGCATGTCGGGGGCGTCGACGGCGATCTGCCGGTCGAAGCGGCCCGGCCGCAACAGGGCGGGGTCGAGGATGTCCGGCCGGTTGGTCGCGGCGATCAGGATGACGTTGGTCTTGACGTCGAAGCCGTCCATCTCGACCAGCAACTGGTTGAGGGTCTGCTCGCGCTCGTCGTGACCGCCGCCGAGCCCCGCACCCCGGTGCCGGCCGACGGCGTCGATCTCGTCCACGAAGACGATCGCCGGGGCGTTGGCCTTGGCCTGGTCGAACAGGTCGCGGACCCGGCTGGCACCGACGCCGACGAACATCTCGACGAAGTCCGAACCGGAGATCGAGTAGAACGGGACACCGGCCTCGCCGGCCACAGCCCGGGCGAGCAGGGTCTTGCCGGTACCGGGCTGGCCGTAGAGCAGCACACCCTTGGGGATCTTCGCCCCGACCGCCTGGAACTTGGCCGGCTCGGCGAGGAACTCCTTGATCTCCTGCAGTTCCTCCACCGCCTCGTCCACGCCCGCGACGTCGGCGAAGGTGACCTTCGGCATGTCCTTGCTGACCAGCTTGGCCCGGGACTTGCCGAAGTTCATCACCCGGGAGCCGCCGCCCTGCATCTGGCCCATCAGGAACCAGAACAGGACGACCACCAGCAGCAGCGGCAGGACCGTGATGAGCAGGCTCGACCACCAGGACTGCTGCGGGTTCTGGTCCGTGTAGCCCTTGGCCGGCTTGTGCTGGTCGAGCAGCTGGACCAGCTGCGGACCGCGGGCGTCGACGTAGTACGAGACGACGTTCTTGGAGTTCTTGAACGGCGTCTTGAGGGTGAGGTCGAGGCGCTGCTCGCCGTTCACCATCACCGCGCGGTCCACCTGACCGTTGGTGATCAGCATGACCGCGTCAGACGTGTCGATCGTCTGATACTGGCCCGGGGAGATGAACTTCCACCCCAGCAGCAGCACGACCACGGCCGCGATCAACCAGATAAACGGCCCACGGGCCAGTCGCTTAAGGTCCATCCGGCGGGGGCAGCCTGCCCCGTCCCTCCTGCTCGCACACGCTTACGAAGCACGGTACACCGCCGGTTCGAAAGAGGTCTTCGTGGCGGTGAGTGCATGGGGGTGCAACGGCCGGGCACCGGCCGGTGTTCCGTTGTGGTCCGGACCGCGTCCCGCCGTCACCCATCCGGGTGAGGCGGCCCGGCCCGGGACCGGGTCAGGACGTTCCGTACACGTGCGGTGCCAGTGTGCCCACCACCCGCAGGTTTCGGTAGCGCTCGGCGTAGTCCAGGCCGTAGCCGACGACGAACTCGTTGGGGATGGCGAAGCCGACATAGCGCAGCGGGACGGCGATCTTGGCCGCGTCCGGCTTGTGCAGCAGCGTGCAGACCTCGACCGAGGCCGGCCCGCGCGAACCCAGGTTGGCCATCAGCCAGGACAGGGTGAGTCCCGAGTCGACGATGTCCTCGATGATCAGCACGTGCCGGCCGGTGATGTCCCGGTCGAGGTCCTTGAGGATCCGGACCACCCCGGAGGACTTCGTCCCCGACCCGTAGGAGGAGACGGCCATCCAGTCGCTCTCCAGCGTCAGGTGCAGGTGCCGGGTGAGGTCGGCCATCACCGTGACCGCCCCTTTGAGGACGCCGACCAGCAGCGGGTCCTTGTCGGCATAGTCGGCGTCGATCTCGGCGGCCAACTCGGCCAGCCGGGCCTGGATCTGCTCCTCCGTGAGCAGCACCTCGGCCAGGTCGTCGCCCATGTCGCTGGCGTCCACGTCACTCCTGTTCTTCCGCGCACCCGTGTTCCTGCACGAACCCGGGCTCGGCGAACCCGCCGCCGCACCCCGGCGGGCCGGCGAGCAGAAGCCTCCCACAGTCCCGCCGGGCCAGGACCCGGCCCGGCAGGTGGACCGGCCCCTGGCCGCGCCAGGCGATGAGCAGGGCATCGACCGCCAGCACATGCCTGCGGCCCAGCCCCCCCGCCGGGCAGCCGGCCAGCCGCAGGGCCGACAGCAGGGCCCGCCGCCGGATCGCGGCCGCCACGCCGGTCAGGGGCTCCACCTCCAGGGCCAGCTCCGCCGTCTGCTGCGGGCCCCCTACCCCGTTCGGTTCGGGCGGCGGCTGACCAGGCCCGGACAGGGGGCCGGGGGCGGTGACCAGGGCCTGCGCCAGCAGCCGGGCGGCCAGTTCGTCGAGGGCGTCGGCGTCCTCGCGGAGCAGGTCGGCGGTCCGGGCCAGGGCCGGGACCAGGCCGTCCCCGAGCGCGGCGGTGAGCAGGCCGGTCGCCCGCCGGACCCGGGCCCGGGTGTAGGCGTCGTCGTCGTTGGCCGGGTCCTGCCAGGGCTGCAGGCCGAGGGCGGCGCAGCAGCGCAGGGTGGTGGTCCGGGGCAGGTGCAGCAGGGGGCGGCGAAGGATCCCACGCCGGGCCGGCATCCCGGACAGCGACCGGGCCCCGGAGCCGCGGGCCAGCCCGAGCAGCACGGTTTCGGCCTGGTCGTCGAGGGTGTGGCCGAGCAGCACCGCGTCCGCCCGGTGGCTGCGGGCCACGGTGTCCAGTGCCTCGTACCGGGCGTCCCGGGCCGCGGCCTCGGGCCCGCCGGCACCGTTGTCGCTGACCGCCACCAGCTGCACCGGGGACAGTCCCAGCTCGCGGCAGGTGGTCGCGGCGCGGGCGCCCACCCGAGCGGAGTCCGGATGCCAGCCGTGGTCGACGACGACGGCTCCGGCACCGATCCCCGCCGCCCTGGCCACGAAGGAGGTGCCGGCCGCCAGGGCCAGCGAGTCCGGCCCGCCGCTGCAGGCGACCAGCACCCTGGCCCCGGACGGCAGGTCGGCCAGGCAGTCACGCACGGCCGAGCGCACCGCTGCGACGGCCGGATCGGGTCCGGTCACCCGCCGATTCTGGCCCAGGACCCCGCGGCGCCCCGCGACCGCCCCGCGGTCAGCTGTGGACCCGTCAGCCGTGGACCCGGTGGACCCAGGCGATCGGGTCGGCGATCTCGGCGGGCAGCGGCAGGGTGCCAGGACCGGACCAGACCCGGTTGAACCCCTCGGTGCCGACCTCGGCCATCACGCCGCGCACGAAGCGGGCTCCGTCGGCGTACTGGCGCATCTTCGCCTCCAGCCCGAGCAGCCGGCGCAGCAACTGGTCGACCGCGCCCCGGCCGGCCCGGCGCTTGCCGAACCGCTCCCGGATCAGGGCGACGGTCGGGATCACCTGCGGGCCGACCTCGTCCATCACCACGTCGGCATGCCCTTCCAGCAGGGACATCACCGCGGTCAGCCGGGCCAGCCGGTCCCGTTGCTCGGGGGTCTGCACCAGGTCCAGCAGGGAGGCCGCCGAGCCCCCGGCCCGCAGCACGTCCGGCAGCCCCCGGACCGCCGCGACCAGCCGGTCGGCCAGCTGGGACGGCTCCACCATCAGCCCGGCGACCAGGGCCCGGATCTCGGTGACCAGATGCCCGGACAGCCACGGATGCGCCAGGAACTGCACCCGGTGGGTCTCCTCGTGCAGGCAGACCCACAGCCGGAAGTCGTCGGCGTCCACGGCCAGTTCCTGCTCCACCTGCAGGACGTTCGGCGCCACCAGCAGCAGCCGGCCCTGCGGCCCGAACGGCTCGTACTGGCCGAGCACCCGGGAGGACAGCAGCCCGAGCAGCGAACCGAGCTCCGCACCCGTGACCCGGCTGCCGACCGAGGTCAGCGGCAGGGGCAGGGAGTGGGTACGGCGCTGGAAGGCCTCCTCGATCACCGGGGCGAGCAGGTCCCGGAAGGAGCCGGCGTTGAGCCGGGCCCAGCCGGGACGGTCCACGACGAGGGCCGGAGGGGCCGGCGGCGCCTGCAGTCCGGTGACCCGGGCGACGTGCGGCACGGCGGCCACCGAGGCGCGGCGCAGGTCGTCTACCACGCGGGCGGCCTGCGCCGGGGTCACCTGGGGTCCGGGGCGGCCGACCACGGCAGCCGTACGCGCGGCCAGCTCCCAGTCGACGAGCAGGTCCACCGGCGGCGAGCTCACGGTTGCCATGGGTCCACCGTACGGTCCGGTCGGTACGGGCACGCACCCGAACGGGCGACCGCCGTGACGCACGGCCGGGCAGGGCGGCCGCACCGGCTGAGCCCGGGAGGGTGCCGTCAGTGGCAGCCGCAGCCGGCCAGGGCGACCGCGACGTCGTCCAGGGCGGCCCGGGCGGCCTCGGTGCCGCCGGTCTTGTCGGCCAGGATCGCGAACGCCAGCAGCCGGCCGTCGACGTCGACGACCAGCCCGGCCAGGGCGTTGACCCCCTTCAGCGTGCCGGTCTTGGCCCGGACCACGCCGAGCCCGCCGTGCTGGTCGCGGGCGGCGAACCGGTCGGACAGGGTCCCGGAGGCCCCGGCCACCGGCAGTCCGGTGAGCAGGGCCCGCAACTGCGGGTGGTCGGCGGAACCGGCGAGGGCGAGCAGCCCGGTCAGAGTGGCCACGGACACGCTGCTGCCGTCCGCCAGCCCGCTGCCGCCGACCAGGTGGTCGCCGTCGACCGGCACCCCGAGCCGGCCGACCTGGTCCAGCACCGCCTTGCCACCGTCGGTGAAGGTCGCCGGGCGGCCGGCCTTGACGGCGACCAGCCGGGCCAGCGCCTCGGCCACGGTGTTGTCGCTCATGGTCAGGGCGTACTCGACGAGATCGGCCACCGGGGCGGAGCGGACCGTGCCGAGCGTGGACGCCGAGGCCGGGGCACCGGCCCGGGTCACCGGCCCGGTGACGGCGATCCCCCGCCTGCCCAGCAGCGCGGCGAAGGTCTGCGCGGCGGACATCGCCGGGTCGGCCTGGCGTGCGGGCTTCTTCGGGATCACCCCGGCGTTGACCTCCAGGGCCATCACGGGCGCGACGAACCCGGCCGCGACGTCTCCGGGCTGCCAGCCGGGGCTGATCGCCGGGCCCTGGAAGAGACCGTCGTCCAGCCGGACCGCCACCGAGGTGCGCCCGGAGGACTGCAGTGCCGCCGCCACCTGGTCGGCCAGATCGGCCAGGCCGGCCCGCCCGGCCACCGCATGCGGATCCCCCGGACCGGCCCCGAGCAGCACGTCCCCCCCACCGACCAGGACCACCTCGGCCGGCGTGGCGCCGGACACCACCGTGGTCGGCAGGGTCTGCTGCGGCCCCACGGTGGTCAGCACCGCGGCCGCGGTGAGCAGCTTCGCGGTGGACGCCGGGACCGGCCGGGCGGCGGGGTTGACGGAGAGCAGGGCCTTCCCGGTCTGCACGTCCACCACCTGCACCGACACCGCGGCGCCCAGGCCGGCGGCGCCCAGCAGCGGGGCGAGCGCCTTCTGCAGCCCGGCGGTGGTCGGCACCTGCGCGGTGGCGGGGACGGCGGACAGCACGTCGGGAGTGGCCGAGGGGACGGTGGCCCCCGGTGCGGAGACCGCGGTGGAGGCCGGGGTGAGGGTCACGGTG
>DASTGO010000504.1:0-4745 GCA_035719045.1 Kineosporiaceae bacterium
CCCGTCGCAGGCACCGCCACGACGGGACCGCGGGCCGCACCCGTCGGAGGTGACTCACCGCCCCGGCCCGAACCCACCGGACCGGGCCCGCCCCTGCCGCACGGCGGAGGTCAGCTGCGCAGCGGCGACTGGGCGGGCAACCGGGAGGAGTAGATCGAGTAGCCGTCCAGGTAGCGGGCCACGGCGGTGGCCAGCATGGTCGCGACCACCAGGGGGACGATCAGGGTGTCGGCGGTCCGGGTCAGCTCGACCACCAGGGCCAACGCCGCCAACGGGGTCTGCATCGCGGCCCCGATCATGGCCGCGGCGCCGATCAGGGCGTAGCTGCCGACCGGCGCCCCCGGCCACAGCTGCGACCATCCCGCGCCCAGCACGGCCCCGACCAGGGCTCCCGTGGCCAGGGTCGGGGTGAACAGGCCGCCGCTGGCCCCGCTGCCCAGGCACAGCGCCGTCACCACCGGTTTCAGCACGGCCAGCACCGCCGCCACCAGGATCGGGTACCCGGCCGCGGACACGAACGCCTGCTGCGCCAGGTCCTGCCCGTTGCCCAGCAACTGCGGGTACCGCATCCCGAGCACCCCGAGCGCCCCGAACGCCAGGGCCGGGGCGACGAGCAGCCACCGGCCCCGCGCCTGCCGGAACGACACCCAGCCGATCAGCCGGATGAACCCGGCCGACAGCAGCCCGATCAGCGGACCGGCCAGCACGGCGAACCCTACGTGCGACACCCGGACCGGATACGCCGGGATGTCCGTGTAGGTCGGGCTGATCGGCAGGTACACCCAGGCCACCGCCGTCGCGATCCCGGAGCAGGCCAGCGCCGGCAGGATGGCCGGCAGGGCGAGGCTGCCGTACAGCAGTTCCGCGGTGATCAGGGCCCCGCCCAGGGGGACGTCGTACACCGCCGCCATCCCGGCCCCGCCCCCGCAGGCGACCAGCAGCCGCCGCTGCCCCAGGCTCAGGCCCCGCCACTGCGCCAGCACCGTGCCCGCAGCGGCGGCCAGCAGCTTCGGGGCGGCCTCCCGGCCCAGCGAGGCCCCCGCCCCGACCACGACCTCCGACAGCACGGAGGTACCCAGACTGCGCCGGAAGGACAGCAGGGCCCGGCCGGTCCACACCTCGTCGTCGACGTGGGTGCTCTCCCCCGGGGTCAGCACCCGCAACAGGTACCAGCCGACCCCGGTCACCGCGCCCGCCACCAGCAGGACGACGACCCGGCGGACCGGTGAGGCGTGCTGCACCGCAGCCAGGTAACTGCCGTCCGCGGACCCGAAGGCCAGCCACTGCACAGCGTGCAGGACCAGCATCATGAGCACTCCGAGGAGCCCTGCCGCGATGCCGGTCAGCCCCACCAGCATCCAGAACACCCCGGTCAGCGGGGCCTCCCCGTCACCGGTCGCATTCGGCTGCTCGGTAGCACCGCGGGCGGACGGCAGCCGGCGGCGGATCAGCGGCGCCGGTGTCCGGACCCGGTCCAGCGGCGAGGCGTCACCGGTCCGCGCCATGGCTTGTCTCCCCTCCTGCCATCCGTCCCGCCCGCCGTCCCCCACGACGCGGGCAGTACACCAGGCCCGGCCCGTGATGTCCCTGCCGGTCACCGGGCACCGGTCGTGGGCCTCGGTAACCTGTCGGCCACGCGAGGGCTGCAGTGGAGGGGTGTACGGGCGTGACCAGGACGGCAGGCGCCAGGTCAGCGGGCCGCGGGATGCGGCCGCTGGACCGCACCAGCCCGATGCCGCTGTGGGCCCAACTGCAGCAGGAGCTGACCCGCAGGCTGGCCCAGGGCGCCTTCGACGCCGCTTTCCCCGGCGAACTGGAACTGGTCGAGGCATACGGGGTGTCCCGGCACACCGTCCGCGAGGCACTGCGCCGGCTGCGCGAGACCGGGGTGCTGGAGTCCGCCCGGGGCCGGGTGAGTCACGTCCGCCGCGGGATCGAGCAGCCACTGGGCAGCCTGTACTCCCTGTTCCGGGAGGTCGAGGCCCGCGGGATGCGGCAGACCAGCCAGGTGCTGGCACTGCAGGAGCGGACCGAACCCGCCGCCGCGGCAGCCCTGGGACTGCCGCCGCAGACCCCGCTGATCCACCTGGAGCGGCTGCGCCTGGCCGACGACGAGCCCCTGGCCCACGACCGGGTCTGGCTGCCCGCCGACCTGGCCGCCCCGCTGCTGGAGGCCGACTTCAGCCACGGCGCCCTCTACGACGAACTGGCCGCCCGCTGCGGGGTGCGGGTCAGCGGCGGACGGGAGCGGATCACCGCCTGCCGCCCGCCCGCCGCGGTCCGGGACCTGCTGCGGCTGCCGCGCGCCGAGGCCTGCCTGCGGGTCGAGCGGACCGGAACGGCCGGGAGGCGGACCGTCGAGCACCGGCTGACCCTGGTCCGCGGCGACCGGTACACCGTCGTGGCGGACTGGAACAGCCGCGGGTACACCGTGGGCGCGGACACCGGCGACGGGCCGGGCCGACCCGGCTGACCGCGGGTCCTGCCGGAGAACGGAGAGCAGGCCCAGCACCGACCGCACGACCCCGTACCCGCGCCGACCGGACAGCCCCAGCCCCGGACACCGCTCAGCCCCGCCATGAGCACCTGGACGGCTGCGGAGGTGCACGGGTGTGACGATCAGGCGTGGTCGTCGGAAACGGGGGGATCCACGGTGAGCGAAGAGCCGTTGTCGGCCGGTCTGCCGGTCGTCGAGTGGGACGAGCAGGCGATGACCCGGTTCGAGGTGGTCCAGGAGTTGATCGGCCAGGTGATGGCCGCCTCCACCGAGAGGATCGCCGCGGAGAGCGCAGGAGAGCGCCCCGATCAGGAGGCGATCGAACGACTGACGACGCTGCGCGCCGGGGCCGCGGTGGAGTTGCGTTCCCTGCGTGCCACTGACCCCGAAGGAGTGGCCCTCGCCAGGGACCGGTACCGCGCGTTGCTGCGCCGGTTGCGTGCGACGGCCAGCAAGGGCTTCCCGGCCCAGCCGTCCACGGGGCTGACCGGCCGTGCCCCGGCTCCACCTGCCCGGACGAGGGAGGCTCAGGCCCTCCGCCGGGAGCCGGAAGACCGCGCCGGGTCACACGACCAGGACCGGTAACGCGACCCGGGCCAGCAGGTCGAACGAGGGGACCTCCACTGGCCCGGCGTCCGGCGTCGGAACTACTGCAGGCCCTCCTCGATCCGCTGCTCCGCGGCCTGCTCGCCCTTGCTCACCTCGTCGTCGAAGCGGTGCCCGGTCGCCTCGTCCACGGCGTCACCGCCGCGCCGGACGGCCTCGTCGACGGCCTTCTCCGCCTCCTGCGGATGTTCCCGGGCCAGCTTCTCCGCGTCGTCCCTCAGGTTGTCGAAGGTGCTCACGGCGATCGTCCTCCCCTCATCGGGTCCGAACCTCCCCTTGCCCGCCGCGGCGACGGCTACGCGCGTCAGGTCAGGGTGACGGGGTACCGGGGAGTGACGGGGTACCGGGGAGTCCGGGGGCGGACGGCACAGCAGCCGGAGCACGGACAGGAGCGCGATGAACGCACTGGTCGAACGGATTCTCACGGTCCCGCCGCTGCTGGCCTACCTGCTCGTGGGCGCCCTCGTCTTCGCCGAGGACGCGCTGTTCGTGGGCTTCGTCGTGCCGGGCGAGACCGCGGCCGTCGTCGGCGGGGTGCTGGCCAGCCGGGGCCGGATCCCGCTCGCCGGCATGCTCGTGCTGGTGGTGCTGGCCGCGATCGTCGGGGACTCGGTCGGCTACCAGGTCGGCCGCACCCTCGGCCCCCGGGTCCTGCAGACACGTCCCCTGCGGCGGCGCCGGGAGCGGCTGGCCGGGGCGCAGGACTTCCTGGCCCGCCGCGGCGGGTCCGCGGTCTTCCTCGGACGGTTCGTCGCGTTCTTCCGGGCGGTGATGCCGGCCCTCGCCGGGATGTCGCACATGCCGTACCCGCGCTTCCTGACGTTCAACGCCGCGGGCGGACTCAGCTGGGGGACGGCCTTCGTCCTGGTCGGCTTCCTGGCCGGCAACTCCTACCAGCGGGTCGAGAAGCTGATCGGCCGGGGGGCGGCGCTGGCCGTGCTCGCCGTCGCCCTGGCCGGACTGGTGGTGTGGTCGATCCGACGGCACCGCCGCGAGGCCGCGCGGACCGCGGCCGGCTCCCGGCACTGACCTGCGCGAACACCCGGCTGATCATCCTCCGGGAGGACCCGTCTGCCCCCTCGGTCGTACGGCAGGCCCGCAAGATCCGGCTCGGGGCGGACGACCCCGCCCCGGCCCGCTGCCTAGCGTGGGCTCCGGCCCGGGGACATGGAGGGGATCACCGGGCCGGACCCGAAGGAGTCTGGGTGATCTCGATCCTGGCGGCGCTGCTGTCCGCCGCGCTGTTCGCCGTGACGACGAACCTGCAGCGGGCGGCGGCGTCCCGGGTGCCGGTGGCGGGCAGCGGCCCGCTGCACCTGCTCCGGCGGCTGGTCACCGACCGCAGCTGGCTGGCCGGCGGCGTCATCGGCCTCGCGGCGCTCGGCCTGCACGCCCTGGCCCTGGCCCGGGGCGCGGTGATGGCCGTGCAGTCGGTGATGGCGCTCGGTCTGGTGCTGGCCCTTGCCGGGGAGGCGGTCCGGGAACGGCGCCGTCCGCTGCCCGGGGAGCTCGGCGGGGCGCTGCTCGTCGTCGCCGGGGTGGTCGCGGTGGTGTCGGCGGGCCACCACCACGGCCCGGACCTCGGCCCGGGCGCCGGTGCCGGGCTGGCCGGGCTGGCCGGGCTGGCCGGGCCAGCCATCTG
>DASTGO010000505.1:0-3042 GCA_035719045.1 Kineosporiaceae bacterium
GGCTTCGCAACCGCGACCTCGGCCGCGTCCCACCGGCCGCAGCCGACGACCACTGAACCGAACCAAACCAGTCAGATCAACCAGGCAGGGGGTCAGTTTTCAACCGGCGATAGGGGGTCAAGTTTCGACCGGCGTTGACACGACGAACAGGATGCCTTCGCTTCATTCCTGTCGTGTCGTCGGCGTCCTGGTTCACCGGTTCTGGTCCACGGGTTCTTCACCAACCTCCGGGCCGGGCGTTCACACAGCGGGCGTGAGGCTGGAATCGGGGGGCCGGCGGTCACCGGCGGGCGAGCAGCAGTTCGGCGTGCATCTGCTGGTTGACCTCCAGAGCGACGAGGAGCACACCCGTGACGGCTGCGGACACTCTGGGGTAGCGGTGGACCAGCTCCGCGCTCACCGCCAGCCAGCGCCCCGCCAACCAGCCCACGAGAGCCCGCACGAGTACTGCCAACCCGCCGAGCAGCACGGGAATCCCGATGGGGTTGTAGCGCAACGAACCGGACCAGTCGCCCCGTGCCGCCAGACGAACCGACCGCGTTCCCCCACAGAACGGATCCATGATCCCTGCGTAGTGAGCGAGCCCGTGCAGATCCACGGGGGGCAGCCCGAAGACAGCCATGAGGGCGGCGAGGGCGATACCGATGCCGGCGATGCGGGTCATCCAAGGGTGAGCGTCGCTCGGCTGCCAGGTCCAATGCGCTGAGAGGAGCCGACGTGGTAGCAGAGGGGGACGCGCCGGCTCCTGCGGGTTCGTCCGCTCGGAAGCTTCCATCCCGTGACCGATCCTTGTGCGAGACCCATGAGACTGGCCAATCCCCGGTCACACCGTCAGCCCGACGACGACCGGCACCGCGACTTCCCTACGGGCAGAGGCGCATGCCGACGGATCCACATGGGTCTGGCCATCGCGGAGGCGACCGCACTTCCTGCGCCGCTGCCGTGGCGGGGTCGACGTCCATCCCGCAGACGGGATCCTTGGTGACTGCTGCCATCACAACCTCCAGTGGGAGAGTGAAAGAACCGGTCCTTGCCCGCCGCCGGATCCTGGCCCGGAGAGGTCGGACGGCGGCTGCGGTCGGCGGCCGCTCACGCCGCCCCACTGTGATCAGCAGCGAAACGGCGCAGCCGCAGGGAGTTGGAGACGACGAAGACACTCGAGAACGCCATCGCCGCACCGGCGATCAAAGGGTTGAGAAGCCCCATCGCGGCCAGCGGCAGAGCGGCGACGTTGTAGGCGAACGCCCAGAACAGGTTTCCCTTGATCGTGCCGAGGGTGCGCCGGGACAGTCGGATCGCGTCCCCGGCGGCGCGGAGATCGCCGCTGACCAGGGTGAGGTCGCTGGCCTCGATCGCGACATCCGTGCCGGTTCCGATCGCCAGGCCCAGATCCGCCTGTGCCAGCGCTGCCGCATCGTTCACCCCGTCGCCCACCATGGCCACGACACGGCCTTCGGCCTGCAGTCGCTTGACGACGGCGACCTTGTCCGCGGGCAGCACTTCCGCCACGACGTCCTCGATTCCGACCGCCGCGGCCACCGCCCGTGCCGTCCGCTGGTTGTCGCCGGTCAGAAGGATCGGTCGCAGCCCCAGCGTACGAAACGCCGCGATCGCCTGCGCACTCGTCGGCTTGGGGGTGTCGGCGACCACGAGGACTCCTCGGACCGACCCGTCCCAGGCCACCAGAACGGGAGTGCGCCCGAGGTCCTGCGCGGCGATGCGCGCGGCGTCCAGACGAGCGGGCACGGTGATGGACTGCTCGGCGAGGAACTGGCCGCGGCCCACGAGGATCGCCCGTCCGTCGACGGTCGCGGCGACCCCGAGCCCCGCGGTGCTGGAGAACCGCTCCACCGGCGGCAGGAGGCCTTCGGCCGCCGCAGCGGAGGCGATCGCTTGTCCGATCGGGTGTTCCGAGGCGTGCTCGGCGGCACCGGCGATCCGCAGGACCTCCCCACGGTCCTCGCCGTCCGCGGGCACCACCTCGACCAACCTCATGCGTCCCGTGGTGATGGTTCCCGTCTTGTCGAGCACGATCGTGTTGACCCGCCTGGTGGACTCCAGGATCTGCGGACCCTTGATCAGCAGTCCGAGCTGCGCGCCTCGCCCGGTGCCGACGAGCAGGGCGGTGGGAGTCGCCAGGCCCAGCGCGCAGGGGCAGGCGATGATCAGCACCGCGACGGCCGCCGTGAACGCCTTGGTCGCCCCGGCACCCTCCAGCAGCCAGAACACCAAGGTCGCCAAGGACAGCAGGATGACCACAGGAACGAACACGGCCGACACCCGGTCGGCCAGCCGCTGGACCGGCGCCTTGCCGGACTGTGCCATCGTGACCAGCCTGGCGATCTGGGCGAGAGCGGTATCCGCGCCCACACGCGTGGCACGGACCACCAGTCGGCCGCCCGCGTTGACGGTTGCCCCCGCGACGTCGTCCCCGGGGCCGACCTCGACGGGCACGGACTCACCGGTGAGCATGCTGGCGTCGACGGCCGACGACCCTTCCACGACTACCCCGTCGGTGGCGATCTTCTCGCCGGGCCGGACAACGAACAGGTCGCCCACCAGCAGTTGTTCGGTCGGGACGCGGATCTCCTCGCCGTCGCGTAGCACCGCGACGTCCTTGGCCGCGAGTGAGAGCAGTGCCCGCAGTGCCGCTCCCGATCGGCGCTTGGCCCTGGCTTCGAAGAACCTCCCCAGCAGGATCAAGGTGGTGACGCCGGAGGCCACCTCCAGGTAGATGTCGGGGTGGCTGCTCTCGGCTGACGGGACGAGCTGGAACGACATGCCCATCCCCGGCTCGCCCGCCCCGCCGAGGAACAGAGCCCAGACCGACCATCCCAGCGCGGCGAGCACACCGACACTGATGAGCGTGTCCATGGTCGCGGCGCGGTGCCGCGCGTTGACCGCCGCCGCCCGGTGGAACGGCCAGGCACCCCAGATCACCACGGGCGCCGCCAGGGTGAGGGACAACCACTGCCAGAACCGGAACTGCAGCACCGGGATCATGGCCATGGCGACCACCGGCACGGTCAGCACGGCGCACAC
>DASTGO010000506.1:0-7328 GCA_035719045.1 Kineosporiaceae bacterium
CGGGCGCCGTTGCGACCTGCGTACACTCGTCCCGGACATCGCTGCGGCGGCCGTCATGACACCCGGGGGGATCCGGGTCCTGACCCGCCCCGGACAGCGGGACGCAGACGACGACCTTTCCTGGGGGTGATCGTGGCGCACGACCGCTCGGCCGGGGATCTCCTGCGCGCCACTCTGGCAGCAGTGGCCCCCGGCACGGAGCTGCGGGACGGCTTGGAGCGCATCCTCCGCGGCCGGACCGGAGGCCTCATCGTGCTCGGGATGGACAAGAGCGTCGAGGACATCTGCACCGGCGGGTTCGCCCTCGACGTCGAGTTCTCCGCCACCCGGCTGCGCGAGCTGGCCAAGATGGACGGCGCCATCGTCACCGACCGGGATGCGACCAAGCTGCTGCGCGCCGCCGTCCAGCTGGTGCCTGACGCCACGATCGAGACCAGCGAGTCCGGCACCCGGCACCGCACCGCCGAGCGGGTGGCCAAGCAGACCGGCTTCCCGGTGATCTCGGTCAGCCAGTCGATGCGGATCGTCGCGCTCTATGTGGGCGGCCTGCGGTACGTGCTGGAGGGCTCCGACGCGATCCTGGCCAAGGCCAACCAGGCGCTGGCCACCCTCGAGCGGTACAAGGCCCGGCTGGACGAGGTCACCGGCACCCTGTCCGCCCTGGAGATCGAGGATCTGGTCACCGTCCGGGACGTCTCGATCGTCGTGCAGCGGCTGGAGATGGTCCGCCGGATCTCCGAGGAGATCGCGCACTACGTGGTCGAACTCGGCACCGACGGCCGCCTGCTGTCCCTGCAGCTGGACGAGCTGATCGGCGGGGTCAGCCCCGACCGGGAACTGGTGATCCGGGACTACCTCGACTCCGCCCGCCGGGAGCGGACGATCTCCGCCGTGCTCGCCGATCTGGCCGACATCCCGTCCTCGGAACTGGTGGACCTGGCCACGGTGGCGCGGGTGCTCGGCTTCTCCACCGGCGGGGACTCCCTCGACGCGGCGGTCAGCCCCAAGGGGTACCGCCTGCTCAACAAGGTTCCCCGGCTGCCCGGGGCGATCGTCGAGCGCCTGGTCGACCACTTCGGGGACCTGCAGAAGCTGCTCGCTGCCAACCTGGACGACCTGATGACGGTCGACGGGGTGGGCGAGCAGCGGGCCCGCGCCGTCCGGGAGGGTCTGTCCCGGCTCGCCGAGTCCAGCATCCTCGAACGCTACGTCTGACCCGTCCGAACCGCCCCACCCCACGACGGCGGGCCCTCTGCCCGCCACCCTCCCCCTCCCGCGGGCAGGGGCTGGTGGTCTCGTCGCGGCGTGGTGATCTCGTCGCGGCGTGGTGATCTCGTCGCGGGATGGTGATCTCGTCGCGGGATTTGCGAAGATGCCGGGCGATGCCCGCTCACGACCTGCACGGCCCCGTCCTCGCCTGGTACTCCAGGGCCGGCCGTGACCTCCCCTGGCGGCAACCGGGCTGCAGCCCCTGGGGTGTCCTGGTCAGCGAGTTCATGTTGCAGCAGACCCCCGTAGCCCGGGTGCAGCCCGCCTGGCAGGCCTGGATGGGCCGCTGGCCGAACGCTGCCGACCTGGCCGCCGAACCTGCGGGCGAAGCGATCCGGATGTGGGGGCGGTTGGGCTATCCCCGCCGGGCGCTGCGGCTGCATGCGGCAGCAACCGTGATCGTCCATCGGCACGGGGGTCAGGTGCCACGGGACCATGCGTCCCTCCTCGACCTTCCGGGGGTGGGCGGGTACACGGCGGCCGCCGTCGCCTCGTTCGCCTTCGGGCAGCGTCATGCGGTGCTCGACACCAATGTCCGCCGGGTGCTGGCCCGCGCGGTGAGCGGAACGCAGTACCCGCCGCCCGCGACGACCTCCGCCGAGACCGCACTGGCCACGGGACTGCTGCCGGACGAGGCTGCGACGGCGGCCCGGTGGGCGGTCGCCGTGATGGAACTGGGCGCCCTGATCTGTACGGCCCGGGTTCCGCGTTGCGGGGACTGTCCGGTAGCGGACCGGTGCCGCTGGCGGGCCCAGGGGCATCCGCCGCACGAGGGCCCCGCCCGGCGGGGGCAGACCTATGCCGGGACCGACCGGTACGTCCGCGGCCTGCTGCTGGCGGTGCTGCGCGCCGCGCAGGCCCCGGTCACGCGGTCCACCCTGGTCGAGGCGGTCCCGGACGACGCCCTGCGGGACGCGCAGCAACGTGACCGCTGCCTGGACGGCCTGGTCGCCGATGGCCTCGTGGAACCCCTGCCGCGCAACCGTTTCCGCCTGCCGGCCTGATCCGGCCCGGGCCGACCTCGGGGACGGCTTTCGGGGACCATCAGACGGGAGGCAACGGGACCAGTTCCGCAAGCGGACGGCGCGGGTGCGATGGCACACCGTGCCCGCGCTCCACGGGTGCAATGGCACATGGCACCCGAAAACCGGGCGCGATGGCACACCGTGCCCGCTAGGCTCCGGCGATTGTGCCGGTGCTGTGGGCGTTCGCCGTCGGAGGTTTCCGGCGGTTCTCCCGGTACCGGGCCGCGACCGTCGCGGGCGCGTTCACGAACACCGTCTTCGGGCTGCTGCGGGCCAGTGTGACGACGGCGGTGGTGGCCTCGGCGGGCGGGACGCTCGGTGGCTACGACACAGCGTCGGTCATCACGTACGCCTGGCTCAGCCAGGCCGTGATCGCCGCGGTGCACGTGTTCGCCTGGACCGAACTGGCCGAGCGGATCCGCACCGGCGACATCGTCACCGACCTGTCCCGGCCGGTGGACCTGCAGTGGCAGTGGCTGGCCGCCGATCTGGGCCGGGCCGGGTTCGTGCTGATCCCCCGGGCCCTGCCGCCGTTGGCCGTCGGCGCGCTCACCTTCGGGATGAACCTGCCGACCGCCCCCGGACCGTACCTGTTCGGCCTGGTCAGCCTGGTCCTGGCGGTGGCCATCTCGTTCGCCTGCCGGTTCCTGCTCAACCTGGCTGCGTTCTGGCTGCTGGACCTTCGCGGCCCGATGACCCTGTACGTGATCGTCAACAATCTGCTCTGCGGGCTGCTGCTGCCGGTGTGGTGGCTGCCGGACTGGCTGCGCACCGTCGCCGCCGCCACCCCGTTCCCGTCGATGGTCCAGGCGCCGGTGGACCTGCTCGGCGGGCGGGTCACGACGCCGGGGCAGATGGCACAGACCCTCGCCGTGCAGGCCGTCTGGCTGGCACTCAGCCTGCTCGCCGGCCGGTGGGTGCTGGCCCGGGCGACCCGGCGGGTGGTGATCCAGGGTGGCTGACCGGCCGTCGGCATGGTCGGCGTACCGGGCCGTGCTCGGGGCACGGCTGCGGGCGCAGACCGCCTACCGCGGCTCGTTCGCGATGGAGGTGGCCGGCAACCTGGCGAACAGCGGACTGGAGTTCGCCGAGATCTACGTCATCTTCCACAACGTGCGGGCGCTGGGCGGTCTGGACCTGAAGGCATCCCTGCTGGTGTTCACCCTGTCCAGAGTCGGGTTCTCGCTGGCCGACGGGATGGCGGGGAGCATGGACGAGGTTCCGCGGCTGGTCCGGTCCGGCACGCTGGAGGTGCTGATGCTGCGGCCGCTGTCCCTGCTCGGGCAGATCGTCACCGCGGACCTCGCGCTGCGCCGGTTCGGACGGGCCGTGCTGGCCCTCGGGGTGCTCGCGGTCGTGCTGCGGATCGTCCCGGTGCCGTGGACCCCGGCCCGGGTCGCCCTGCTGGTGGCCACGCCCGTGGCGGGGGCCGCCCTGTTCACGGCCCTGTTCATCGTTGCCGGGGCGGTCCAGTTCTGGCTGGTCGACGGCGCGGAGGCCACGAACGCCTTCACCTACGGCGGGTCCTATGCGGCCACGTACTCCGCGGCGGTGCTGCCGCTGCCGCTGCGGGTGTTCTTCAGCTTCGTCGTCCCCGCCGCCTTCGTCGGCTACCTGCCGACGCTGGCCCTGCTCGGCCTGCCCGGACCGGCCGGGCTGCCCGCCTGGCTCGGCTGGTGGGTGCCCGCAGCGGGGGCGGCGGCACTCGGACTGGCCCTGCTGGCCTGGCGGGCCGGGGTGCGGCGCTACACCGGAGCGGGCGGATGACGGCAACGATGCATGCAGGGGGACGGATGGCTGACACGCGCGCCGACACCGCCGGGACGGGTGGCGGACGGGACGGACAGGTCGCGGTCGAGGTGCACGATCTGGTCCGGGAGTTCGAGGTCCGGCGGTCGGTGGGACGGCTTCGCCGGGCGCGCGAGGTGGTCCGCGCCGTCGACGGGGTGTCCTTCTCGATCGCCGCCGGGGGGTCGGTCGGCTACATCGGCGCGAACGGCGCCGGCAAGTCCACCACGATCAAGATGCTGACCGGGATCCTCACCCCGACCTCCGGCACGGTGGCGACCTGCGGGCTGGATCCGGTCCGCCACCGGCGACGGCTGGCCCGGCGGGTGGGTGTGGTGTTCGGGCAGCGCTCCCAGCTGTGGTGGGATCTGCCGCTGGCGGAGTCGCTGCGCATCCTCGCCGCCATCCACCGGCTGCCTCCCGCGGTATGGCGTCCCCGCCGGGACGAGCTGGTGGAACGCCTGGAGCTGACCGAGTTCCTGACCACCCCGGTCCGGCAGCTCTCCCTCGGCCAGCGGATGCGCGGGGAGGTCGCCGCCGCCCTGCTGCACTCCCCGGCCCTGCTGGTCCTGGACGAGCCGACGGTCGGGCTGGACGTGCTGAGCAAGGAGCGGCTGCGGATCTTCCTGCGCGAGGAGCTGACCCGCAACGGCACCACCCTGCTGCTGACCACGCATGACATGGACGACGTGGAACGACTGTGCGAGCGGCTGCTCGTGGTCGACCACGGGCAACTGGCCTATCAGGGGAACCTGGCGGGACTGGTCGCCCGGGTCGGCGCGCAGCGCGTCCTCGTCGTCGACCTCGCCGAGCCGGCCCCGCCGCTGGACGGCATCCCCGACACCACCCTGGTCGGGCTCGAGGCGGGTGGGCTGCGGCAGCGCCTGGCCTTCTCCCCGGAGGCCACGACCGCAGCCGCCGTGCTGAACGCGGTCAGCAGCCGGGCCCGGGTCCGGGACCTGTCGGTGACCGAACCCGACATCGAGGAGGTCGTGCGGCGGCTCTACCTGTCCTCAGGCCGCTGATCCGGCCAGGGCGGTCACAGTTCCCGCAGCATCCGGGTGTTGCCGAGGGTGTTCGGCTTCACCCGGGCCAGGTCGAGGAACTCCGCGACACCCTCGTCCATCGAGCGCAGCAGTTCGGCGTACACCGCGGGCTCGACCGGGGTCCCGTCGATCGGCTCGAACCCGTGCCGCGCGAAGAAGTCCACCTCGAAGGTGAGGCAGAACAGCCGCCGGACGCCGAGCTCGCGAGCCTGGCCGAGCAGGGACTCCAGCAGCAGATGCCCGACCCCGTGCTTGCGCCAGTCCCGGTCCACGGCGAGGGTGCGAACCTCGGCGAGGTCCTCCCACATCACGTGCAGCGCACCGCAGCCGACCACCGAGCCGTCCGGGGCGACGGCCACCCGGAACTCCTGGACGTCCTCGAAGAGGGTGACCAGCTCCTTGCCGAGCAGAATGCGTTCCCGCGCGTAACCGTTGACCAGCGCCACGATCGGTCGGACGTCCCCGGTGCGGGCGCGACGGACGGTGATCTCGGGATCCGGCGGCGAAGTCACCCGCTGATCCTGCCATCCAGACCTCGTAGGGCGTGCCACTTCCCCCAGGCACGTGTCCCCGACCTGCCTGCGACCAGGCGGCCTCGCCCGATTCCCGGGCAAACCGCGAGGGCCGGGCTCCCGTTGCTGGGAGCCCGGCCCTCGCGGGCGTCTACCGGATCGCCTGTCCGGTCAGGCCTCCTCGGCCGCCGTCCCCGGAGCCGGGGTCGGGGCCGTGGTGCCGGTGGCCGTCTCGACCGGCGGGGTGTCGGGCAGGTCGGACTTGGTCGCACCCGAGAAGGTGAACTTCGCCCGCTCGCCCTCGCCCTGGGCGTCGACCACGACGATCTGGCCGGGACGCAGCTCGCTGTAGAGGATCTTCTCGGACAGGGTGTCCTCGATCTCGCGCTGGATGGTCCGGCGCAGCGGCCGGGCGCCCAGCACGGGGTCGTACCCGCGGACGGCGAGCAGGTTCTTCGCGGCCTGGGTGAGCTCGAGGCCCATGTCCTTGTCGCGCAGCCGCTCGTCCACCTTGGCGATCATCAGGTCGACGATCTGGACGATCTCGTCCTGCGACAGCTGCGGGAAGACGATCGTGTCGTCCACGCGGTTGAGGAACTCCGGCCGGAAGTGCTGCTTGAGCTCGTCGTTGACCTTGGCCTTCATCCGCTCGTACCCGGTGCGGGTGTCGCGGTCGGCCTGGAAGCCCATCTGGACACCCCTGGCGATGTCCCCCGACGACGCCTGCCCGACCTCGGGGCCGCAGCCGGGCACGACGAGGAGCGCCGATACCAGCGCTGCGACGCCCGCGGCGCTCGCCGCGCGCCGGGTCCCGGAGAAGAAGTCTAGGGCCATTCCCGTCCTCCTGCCCGCTGCGGATCCGCGCGGCGCCCTGCGCGTCCGGGGAGACGACTGCTCGAGCCCGGCTCCCCGCGCCGACGCCGAGCTGCGAGTCGTCGCGGGTTTGAGAGGAGGGTTTGCGCCGGAGTGGGTCACGGTGTTGGCCCGCCTGCCCGAACGGTTGCGTGAGCGCCGAGATGGACGTCACCCGGCGCCGCACGGTTCAGGCATGCACCTGGCGTATCGCGCAATGTGGCCCGGGCTGCGTGACCCCGCATCCCGAGCGCGGGCCTCATAGGTGCCGGAAGCCTGCGGCGAGCGATCCCGCGGAACCGTGGACCAGGAGGTCGAGGCGCGTGTCATCGAGACGAGTCATCTGGGCAGCGCTCGCAGTGGCGCTCGTTGCGTGCAGCAAGTCCGCGGCGCATCAGGACGCCGGCGCCGGCGCCTCGTCCGGCGGGAGCTCGTCCGGCGGGAGCTCGACCGGCGGCAGCTCGACCAGCGGAGGTTCATCGACCGGCGGCAGCTCGTCGACCAGTGGCTCCGGCACCAGCGGCAGCTCCTCGACCGGTGGTTCCTCCACCAGCGGCAGCTCGAACGGCGGCAGCTCCTCTGGAAACGAGAGGTCCACCGGAGGCGTCACCGTGTCCATCAACGCGGGCGGCCCCGCGAACGGCGCATACCGCGCGGACGCGTACTACGCGGGCGGCGAGACCTACGAGACCACGAACGAGATCGACACGTCGCTCCTGGGTGACGGCGCCCCACCCGCCTCCGTGTTCCAGACCGAACGGTACGGGGACTTCACCTACACCGTCGCGAATCGAACGGCAGGGAGCGCCCAGAGCGTCACGCTCTACTTCGAGGAG
>DASTGO010000507.1:0-6694 GCA_035719045.1 Kineosporiaceae bacterium
GACGGCCCCCGAGGTGGAACGGCCGGCACCGCTGCCGTCCAGGCCGGTCGGCCGCTCGCTGGCTCCCGAGCTGCGCGGCGGACCGCCCGCCGGTTGGGGCCACCCCCTTCCGGCGGAAGCTCCCGCCTTCGGCACGGGACAGCTGCCGCCCAGGACGCCACTGCGGCCCGAACCCCGGCCGGAACCTTCTCCGGCACCGGCCTACGCCGAGCCCACCGCCGAGGTCGTACCCGGGCAGCTGCCGCGGGTCGGGTACGACACCCGGCCCGCCGGGTACGACGCCAGGCCCGCCGACCCCCAGACGACCGGGTACGACGCCCGGCAGTTCGGCTCCCCGGTCCCGGACGACCAGGGAGCCGACGACTGGGCCGAGCCGCCGATCGAGCGCCCGGGCTGGGTGCAGCCGAGCTGGGCGCAGCCACCGGTCGGCCCACGCGCCTTCGGTGGCCCGCAGCCGGACCCCGGCTTCGGTGACCCCGCGAACGGCGCCCACGGCCGCCCCGGCCCGGAACAGGACGCCGCCCCGGCCCCCCTGTGGCAGGCCGCGGACCCGTTCGCCTCCCCGCTGCAGACCCCACCCGCAGGGGAGGCGACGGGTGAGCAGGGCGAGGTGCCCGTGGTCGCCTCCGTCCTGCTCCCGCTGCACGCGGATCCGGGTGAGCGACTGCCGGACGACCCGGGCGCCCCCACGATCGACGACCTCTTCCCCTCCCCGCAGCATCCGTTCGCCGAGGCCTCGACCCCGTCAGGGTCCTGGCCCGCACCCGGTGGCCCGGACCTGCCGCCGCCCGCCCTGACCGCCCTTCCTCTCCCGCAGCGCGGGGCCGCCGTCCCCGCGCCGTTCACGGCCGGCCCGGCGGAGGATGTCGGCCAGGGCACCCCGCCGGGAGCGGGCCCGGTGCCGGGCACCCGGCTGCCCGGCACCGAGTTCCCCAGGCCTGCGCCCCCGAAGCGCTGGGCGACCCTCGGCGCCAACCTGCAGGACCGCATCGCCCCGCCCGCCGAACGGCCGGGCCCGGCTCCGGCTCCACCGCAGGACTTCATGCCGCCGCAGACCACGGTCGCTCCGCTGCCACCGGATCTGCCGGCCCATCCGCGATGGCAGGCCCCTGCGGCCGGCGGGGAGCTGCCAGGACGCTGGCGCGGCGGCCCGTCGGCACAGCATCCGGGCCTGATGCCGGGCGGACCCGGATCCGAGCAGCCCGTCAGCGAGCACCCGGTCAGCGAGCACCCGGGCGCCGAGTCCCCCATCGGCGCGTCCCCCATCGGCGAGCAGCCGGGGGTCACGCCGTTCGGGACCGGCCTGCTGCGGGCCACCGAACCGCCGGCCGGGGGGTTCGGCCAGCCGCCCGCACCGGGTTTCCCCGAACCGCCCGCACCCGGTTTCCCCGGGATCGGCCCGGCCGGAGCCGGCGCTCCCGATTCCCCCGAGATCTGGCCCGGCACCCGGCCCGGCGGTCCGTCCGCGCCCCCGTCCGCCCCCGCGGCCGAGGGATGGCAGGAACCCGCGCCGGGGGGTACCGCCCCCTGGGCCGCCCCGGTGCAGCCGGCGGACCCGGCCCACACCGCGCCCGGGAATGACACCGACCCGCCCTGGGGCACGCCCCCGGACCTGTCGCAGCCCTCCGGCACCTCCACCGCCTGGGACTTCCCGGCAGCGCAGGCGCCGGCCGACGAATCCGCCTCGTACCCGTCGAGCGCACGACCCTACGAGGAGCGGGCGGCGACGCCACCCGCCCCGGTGGGCTGGCCGCTGGCCGGCTCGGAACCGGCCCCCTGGTCGCAGGCGCAGCAGCCGTGGCCCACCCCGCAGCCCTGGGACCAGCCGGCCGCACCGCTGCCGACCGGCTCCGCGGACGTACCCGCCGCCCAGGACCAGGCCGTTCCTCCGGGCTATCCGTTCGACCAGCAGGACCCCCCGGCGAACCCCGGTGAGTCGATCGCCCGGCGCCGGGCCCTGCTCGGCCGCGGCTCCGGACATGGCGGTGGCTCGGCCCTGCTGCGCCGGCTCGGCGGCCGCAAGTCCACCAGCCTCGGACCCGGCGGCACGTCTGCGGAGCTGATCTCCCTGGGCAGCGGCCACCCGGTGTCGGATCCGCGTGGCGCGGGCTCCGGCGAGCTGTCACCGCCCCCGGACGTGGCGTCGCAGATCTTCGGGACGGCTCCGCAGGCGCCGCAGCCGTACCCCGGGGACCCGGCGGCGGCCTGGGGCCAGACCCAGGCGTACCCCCCCGGCCAGGCCCCGGCCGAGCAGTACGCCCCGTACCCGCCCGGCCAGGCGTACCCCGACCCCTACCGGGAGGCCATGGCGCCCACCGGGCATGTCCGGGACGAGGCGGCCGAGGAGTTCGCCGCGACGGCCGACGCCTTCGGGGTGGCGGTCCCGGCCACCCCCGAACCCGACCCGTTCCGGCGCCCGCCGACTGCGCCGTTCCCACCGGCCCCGGGCGCGGGCCAGGCTGCCCAGGCCCCGGCCGGACCGTTGCCGGCGCCCGCGCCGTACTCCGGGCCGCAGACCTACCCGCCGCTGCCGGCCCCGCTGCTGGGAGCCCCGGAACCGGACGAACCGGCGTCGTACCAGGTCGCGCCCCCCTTCCCGGCACCGGACCACCCGGCCGCCGAGTTCCCGGCACCCGAGTACGCCCCACCCTTCCCGGCACCGGAGTTCCCGGCGTCGGGCGGGTCCGAACTGCCCGGCGGGCAACTGCGCCCGGCAGCCGCCCTGGTCGGTGAACAGACCGGGCCGGCGGGCGGCGGCGAGCTGACCGGACTGCTGGCCGGCCTCGCCCGCCGCAGCGGGGAGCTGTTCGGGGTCGTCGACACCGCCCAGGTGCTCGCCGAGGACCTGGTGGAGCGGGCCCAGGCCGACGCGGCCGCGGTGCTCGTCCCGGACGGCCCGGTCTGGCGGGTCAGCGGCGGTATCGGTCTGCTGCCCCAGGAGCAGCAGACCCTGCTGGACACCTCACACTGGCTGGTCTCGGAGATCGCTCTCGGCGGCCAGGTCCTCGTGCTGCAGGACACCGCGCTCGCCCGCCCGAAGCTGGCCGGTGCCCCGCTGGCCACCTGGAGACATCTGCTCGCGATTCCGGTGCCGCAGGTCCATGCCCTGGTCATGCTCGCCCGGGGACCGGCCGCCCGCCCGTTCGGGGAGGCCGATCTGGCCCGCGTGGTGGGTCCGGTGGCGGAGGCGGCCGGCCTGCTCTCGACGGCGATCCAGACCCGGCAGCTCGCCCGGATGCTCGCCCCGTTGCGGGAGGACGGTCGCGGACCGGCGCAGTGACGCAGTGGGGGCCCGGCAGTGACGCGGGCCGGGTGACGGGCCGCGGGAAGGGATGCACGTCCCTTGACGGGCGGGACACCGGGTCACGATCTGCCGATACGGTCGATCACCGAGGGCTTACGCTGGGGTAACAAGCCCGGGCTGTGGCAGATTGTGCGCCGTGAGAGTCCCACGCCTGCGGACCGACCCCCAGTACCTCCCCCTGATCCTGCGTGCGGTCCTGCTGCTGCTCTGTGCGCTGGTGACCTCGCTGCTACCCAGCTTCGGGCCGGGGATGGCGGTCATGCCGGCCCTGCTCCTGCTGCTGGTGGCCGCACTGGCCTCGATCCCGGTGGGTCCCGGCCTGCCGAAGCAGCTGCAGGCCCTCGCGGAGACCCTCGGTGCGGCCCTCATCGTCGGCACGCTGCACGGCAGGGCCGACCTGTTCATCGCCTACCTGTTCGTCCCCCTGATCATGGCCGGCCTCAACGGCGGTCTCCCGCTCGGGCTCACCGCGGCAGGTATGGCGTCCGCGGCCCTGCTGCTGTCGACCTCGCTGTCCACTTTCGACGTGCAGGCCGGCCGGACCAGCCAGCTGACCCCTGCGATGTGGGCGCCGATGCTGGTCGCCGTCACCCTGGTGGCGGCCTGGTCCCGGCGGGTGATCGGCAGCGTCTCGGTCTCCAGCGAACCGGCCTACGCCGACGCCCACCGGCTGCTGTCCGAACTCCACGTCGTGGCCCGCCAGCTGAGCCTGGGCCTGGATCCGCAGACCCTGGCCGCCGCGCTCGCCGAGGACGTCACGGGCGTGGTCACCGGGGTCCGGGCGACGGTGCTGGTGCGGTCGTCCGGCGGGCGCTTCGTTCCCCTGGTGGGGCAGAGCCCGACACCGTTCGCCGAGTCGGTCCTGATGGACGCCTGGCTGGCGGCCGATCTGGTCCGCCGGTCCCGCAACGGGGTCACGGTCGCGGCGATGCCGGTGCGGATGGGCGAGCGGGTGGTGGCGGTGGTCGTCCTCGCCGGGAACGGGCCCATCGAGGACGACCAGATCGCGCGCTGCCGCAAGATCGTCGCCCAGGCGGGCACCCGGCTCGCGTCGGCCCTGCTGTTCGACGACGTCCGCCGACTGGCCACCGACGACGAGCGGCTGCGGCTGGCCCGGGAGATCCACGACGGCATCGCCCAGGACCTCGCCTCGGTCGGCTACCTCGTCGACGACATCGCCAGCGAGGCGTCTCCCGAGGTGGCGGATCGGCTGGCCGCCCTGCGCGAACATGTCACGGGACTGGTCGGTGAGCTGCGGCTGAGCATCTTCGACCTGCGCACCGGCGTCGACGAGTCCGTCGGGCTGGCCCGCACCCTGGCCGAGTACGTGCAGCGGGTCGGCACGCAGTCCGGGCTCACCGTGCACGTGGCGACCGAGGGCCCCCAGCACCGGTTGCCGGTGGCCACCGAGGTGGAGATCCTGCGGATCGTGCAGGAGGCGGTCACCAATGTCCGCCGCCATGCGGAGGCGAAGAACCTGTCGCTGTCCGTGGTGGTGGCTCCCCCGCACGCCTGCGTGACGGTCACCGACGATGGCCGCGGCCTGGGCCGTGGGCGACCGGACAGCATGGGCATCACGGGCATGAAGGAACGGGCCCGCCGGATCGGTGCCCGACTTCGGGTGGAGTCGGTGCCGGACGGTCGGGGCACCCTGGTCGAGATCGTCTTGGACGGTGCAAACCACCGCTCCGCAAGCGATCAGATACCCACTGCTACCGGCCGTCATGCGAGCGTGGCAGACTCTACCTTCGGCGCCCCCGACACGGACCCCTCGAACCAGGAGGGCAGTCCCTCTTCGGGCAGCGCCCGGCCCCGAGACCGCCGTGGCCTCGGGCGTGCTGTCATCAGGAGGTGACCGGCTTGACCGGGGACGGGACCCGCATCTCGGTGCTACTCGTCGACGACCACCAGCTCATCCGCGAAGGTCTGCGGCGCGCTTTCGACCGCGCAGGCGACCTCGAGGTGATCGGCGAGGCAGGGTCCGTGACAGAGGCGGTGAACGCCCTGGAAAACCTGTCCCCCGACGTGCTGGTGACCGACGTGAGCCTGCCTGACGGCGACGGGATCTCCCTGGCGCAACGGGCACGCAACTCTTCCCAGGAACTCGGCATCGTGGTCCTCACCATGCACGCCGGTGACGACCGGCTGTTCGCCGCGATGGACGCCGGGGCCTCCGCCTTCGTGGGCAAGGACGCTCCCGCCGAGGACGTGGTGGCCGCCGCCCGGCACGCCGCCGCCAACCCCCGGGCCTTCACCGCCCAGAACCTCAGCGAGGCCATCCAGCGGCGGATGCACGCCCCGGCCGGGCCGAAGCTGTCCCCCCGCGAACGCGAGGTGCTGGAACTGCTCGTCGACGGTCTGGCCATCTCCCAGATCGCCCGCCGGCTCTACATCAGCGAGTCGACGGCCAAGACCCACGTGGCGAACATCTACGAGAAGCTCGGCGCCGGCAACCGCGCCCAGGCCGTGATGGCCGCCGTCCGGCTCGGTCTCGTCGCCGACGCCGGACTCCAGCGCTGACCGCCCGCCGCGGCCTCCCGGGCCCCTGAGGGCCACCCGACGCGGCACGTGGCGACGGCCCCTCGCCACCCGGTCACCCGTACCCGCGCAGGTCACCCCCCTGCCCCAGGACACCCCGCACCCGCACCACCCGCACCAGGACACCGCCCGTACCCACACCGGGACGGGGACCCGGCGTCCCGCCGACCCACGTCCGGACACGATCGTCGGCGCACGGTCTCCCGCCCGGCGATGCGGCCGGCCGACCACCGCAGCACCACCACGTCGCCACCGCCCCAGAGGCGAGGCACACACGGGCCGGCTCGACTCACGGTGGCCGGCTCAACTCACGGTGACAGGGGCAACTCACGGTGGCAGATGGTGGCCGACGGGGTTCCTGCGGTCCGCGACGACAGCGGAGCGCACACATCCCCGATGATAACCACGCAAGACGCCCTGTTTGTCTGTTTCTCCGGAAAGAAAACCATCACGGAGCGCGACATCCACAATTCGTATTCAAACAATTATTCCCAGTGATGATCTCCGGTACCTTAGGGAGGTTGATCTACACACCGTAATGAATCAAGGCAGAATATAACTCTGGGTGAGAGAACCACGATCGAACCAACGGCACACTTGAGGGCACATCGTCCGTTTGACCGATCCGCCTCCAAAGCCCCCGTCACGTACTGTCAACCCTGGCAGGCTTCACTGCGGCTGGACCGCTCATGAGGCACCCCCGAAAGGAATCCCCCGATGCTTGCGTACATCCGGAAGGTCGCCCGGCGCGGCCGCGATCGTGGCGCGTCGGCCGTGGAGTACGGACTCCTGGTCGCCGCCATCGCCGCCGTCATCGTCGGCGTCGTCTTCGGCCTGGGCACTCTGGTCAAG
>DASTGO010000508.1:0-24254 GCA_035719045.1 Kineosporiaceae bacterium
CGCTGACCCGGTACACGGCCACCGCCCAACCCGGCGGCGTCACCTGCACGGCCACCCCGCCGGCCACCTCCTGCACCCTGACCGGCCTGACCAACGGCACCACGTACACGGCCACGGTCACGGCCACCAACGCCGCAGGCACCTCCGGCCCGTCGGGTCCGGTGGAGGTCACCCCGGCGGCCCCGGAGCCCGTGCCGAGCAGCTCCCCCGTCCCGTCGGTCACCAGCCCGGCGTCCGGGACGAGTCCGAGCACGCCCACCGCCGAGGCGACCACCCCCACGGCGAACGCTCCTGACGCGCCGACCGGCCTGGCCGCGGTCGCCGGGCACGCCACGGCCGCCCTGTCCTGGTCGCCACCGGCCGGGGACGGCGGTGCGCCCGTCCTCACCTACACCGCGACCGGAACCCCCGGCGGGGCCACCTGTCTGGTCGCGGCCCCGGCGACCTCCTGCTCGCTGAGCGGACTCGCCGACGGGACCACCTACCAGGTGACGGTGCGCGCCGCCAATGTCGCCGGGACCTCACCGGAGTCCGCCCCCGTCACGGTGACCCCCCGGGCGCCGGGCGGAGCGACGCCGACGACGAGCACCAGCACGATGCCGTCGGCCACGGTCACCCTCAACCCGGCCCGCGCGGGCGACTGGGGCATCACCGGACTGTCCCCCGCCTCCGGCAGCACCGACGGCGGGACGGCCGTGACCATCTCGGGGACGGATCTGCCGGCCGGGGCCGCGGTCCAGTTCGGGACGGCGGCCGCGACCGTGGTCTATCAGTCCGGCGGCACGCTGCTGGTGACCACCCCGCGCAACATCAACCCCGGTCCGGTGGATGTGACCGTGTGGTCGGCCGACGACCACTACCAGGTGCTCTCCGGGGCGTTCACCTACGTCGGTCCGCAGACCCCCGGCCTCGGGCCCGTCCCCACCTCCGGGACCACTCCGGCCGCCACCCCCTCGGACACCAGCCCGTCCGCGGGACCGTCCGGCAGCGCCACGGCCTCCGGTTCCGGATCGTCCACCCCGGGCTCGACCCCGTCGGCCACGGCCCCCGACCTCAGCAGGATCAGGCTCACCGCACTGGGACCGACCAGCAGCGCCGTACCCGACTGGCTGTGGGACCAGCCCACCTGCTCGGGCACCTGCACCGCGATCGGCACCTGACGCCCAGGTGGGCGGCCTCCCGGCACAGGGAGGCCGCCCACCGGCCGGACCGTACGGCCACTCCCCCGCCACGGCGCACCGTGGGGGGAGCCCGACCGAGCCGGAAAACGAGTCCCTACCGGGTCTCGCCGCCCTGGGCCAGCAGGACCTGGACCGGGGACGCCGCCGGCTCGGCGGTCCCAGGCACCTCCGTGTGCCCGGCACCGCGCCCCGTCTCCAGCTCGATGCTCGGCAGCACCCGGTGCAGCCAGCCGGGCAACCACCAGTTGGCGTCCCCGAGCAGCTTCATGGTGGCGGGCACGAGCACCATCCGGACCAGGGTGGCGTCCACGAAGATGGCCGTGGCCAGGCCGAGACCGAACATCTTGGTGGCCGAGTCCGGGCCGGTGACGAAGGCCAGGAACACCGTGATCATGATCAGGGCCGCAGCCGTGATCACCCGCCCGGTGCCGGCGATCCCCCGGACCACCGACTCCTGGTTGTCCTGCCCGCCGCGGTACTCCTCGCGCACCCGGGACAGCAGGAACACCTCGTAGTCCATGGACAGCCCGAACAGGATGGCGAACATGAACATCGGGATGAAGGACACGATCGGCACGGTTGAGGTCAGCCCGATCAGGTCTGCGCCCCAGCCCCACTGGAACACCATCACCATCACCCCGTAGGACGCGCCGATGCTGAGCAGGTTGAGGATCGCCGCCTTCAACGGCACCAGGACCGAGCGGAACACCAGCATCAGCAACAGGAAGGACAGGGCCAGCACGACGCCGACGAAGACCGGCAGCCGGTCGTTGACCCGGATCCCGACATCGGTGAAGTTGACCATCTGCCCACCCACGTGCGCCCGCGCCGGGGTGCCGGCCAGCGCATGCGGGAGGACGGCGGACCGCAGCCGCTGCAAGGTGTCGCGGGTGACCCGGTCCTGCGGGCCCGTGGTCGGGAACGCCACCAGCGAGGCGACGCCGGCGGCCCGGTTCACCACCGGCGGCGTGACGGACTCGATCCCGGGGTCCGCGGCGATCGCCTGGGCCAGCGGACCCAGCACCTGCGCATCACCGGCCAGCTCGACCGCGATCACCAGCGGGCCGTTGCGCCCGGGGCCGAAGCCCTGCGCCACCAGGTCGTAGGCCGCACGCTCGGTGCGACCTACGGGCAGCGACCCGTCGTCCGGCATTCCCGCCCGCAGGCTGAGCACCGGGGCGGCCAGCGCCAGCAGCAGTACCGTCACGCCGACCGCATACGCCCACGCGTGCGCCGTGACGTGACGGACCCAGCGCGACCAGCCGGCACCGGCACCGGCACCGGCGGAACCGTTGCGGCGCAGGCCGAACCGGTTGATGGCGTGCCGGAACAGGCCGAGGAAGGCCGGCAGCAGGGTGACGGACACCGCGACCATGACGGCCACGACGAGGGCGAGCGCGGCCCCGCCGCCGGTCATGAACGGCACCCCCGCGGCGGCCAGCCCGAGCACCGAGACCACCACGATGCCGCCCGCGAAGACCACGGGCTGCCCGGCGGTGGCGATGGCCAGGCCGACCGCTTCCGGAACGGGCAACTGCCGGGCCAGGTGCTCGCGGTAGCGGGTGACCACGAAGAGCGCGTAGTCGATGCCGACCCCCAGGCCGACCATCCCGCCCAGCTGCGGAGCCCAGCTCGGCACCACGATCAGCTGGGCCAGTAGGGACAGCGAGCTGACCCCGACCGCCAGCCCGAAGACGGCCATCCCGATCGGCAGTGCGGTGGCGACCAGGGATCCGAACGCCAGGAACAGGATCGCGGCCGCGACCAGGATTCCGGCCAGCTCGCCGACGTTGGTGTCGGGCTGCGCGAAGGCGAAGAACAGCCCGCCGCCCATCTCGATCCGCAACGGCGAACCGACCCGGGCCTGCGCGCCGAAGTCCTTGAGCCGGGCCAGATCCGCCGCCGAGAGCTGGTTCACGGCCGGGTACTGCAGGCTGATCACCGCCACCCGGCCGTCCACCGAGACCAGGCCGGAGGCGCGGGCGACGTCCGGCCCGGATCGCAGAGCCGCCAACGGATCGCTGGTGGACAACACGTGCGGCAGAGCGGCGGCGCCGGACCGCACCGCCGTCAGCGCGTCGCGGGCCGGCCCGGAGGTCAGGAAGGTGGCGGCGCCGTCCCGCGGCGTCAGCACGATCTGCGCGGTCACACCGGCCTGGCCGGTGCCGGCCCGGGCCAACAGGTCGTTCGCCTGCTGGGAGTCCATCCCGGGTACCCGGAAGTCGTCCTCGAGCTTGTGACCGAACGAGCCTGCGGCACCGACCACGAGGACGGCCAGGACGAGCCAGGACCCGATCACCAGCCACGGTCGGCGGGCGCTGAAACGCCCCATCCGGTACAGAACCTCCGACAACATGGGTACCTCCCGATCGGCGCGGTCAGCGCATCACTCGACGTCGCCTCAGCGTGTCGGCGACCGCGGGCGCGCACATCGGCCGCGAAGATCGCCGTCCTCCCGGCCGATGGATCGGTTCGGCTCTAGCACTTTCGGCTGATCCGCTCCGGCGGCACCTGCCTACGCTGGACGTGTGATCAGCGATCTGGTCCACCCGTGGTGGACCGCCCCCAGGCCGGTCGGCGCGGCCGGCCCGTTGCGGCGGGACTGGGTCCTCGTCGTGGTGATCTACTGTGTCGCCCTGCTCGAGGGGCTGCTGCGGGCCGACGTCAGGTGGCGCGGCATCGCCCTGGCGACAGCCCTGGTGCTGGCCCTCCTGCTGCCGTGGCGGCGGGTTCACCCGCTGGCCGCGCTGGCCACCGCCCTCGGCGTCAGCAGCCTGCTGGGCATCGCCGGCTGGCTTGCCCATGTCCCCCCGCAGGACATCGGCCTGTACACCACGGCTTTCGTCCTGCTCCTGCCCTATGCGTTGTTCCGCTGGGGATCGGGCCGCGAGGTGGTGTCCGGGGCGGTGATCATCCTGATCGCGGACGGCTTGAGCATCGCCAAGGACCACCCGCAGCCGTCCGACGTGATCGGCGGGTTCGTGGTGCTGGCCCTTTCCGCGCTGCTCGGTGTGTCGGCCCGGTTCCTGTCCACGGCACGGGCGCGCGAACTGGAGCAGGTCAGGTTCCGGGAACGGGAGCTGCTGGCCCGGGAACTGCACGACATGGTCGCCCATCACGTCTCCGCGATGGTGATCCGGGCCCAGGCCGGGCGGGTGCTCGCCGGGTCGCAGCCGGACGCAGCGGTAGACGCACTGAAGATCATCGAGGTCGAGGGCTCGCGTACCCTGGCCGAGATGCGCACCATGGTCGGCGCGTTGCGGGCCGGCGACGACGCCGAACTCACCCCGCTCGCCGGCCTGGCCGAGATCGAGGGGCTGGCGAGCCGCGGTGCCGAACAGCCTGCCGTCCTGGTGGCCCTGTCCGGCGTCCCGGGCGATGTGAGCCCCGCGGTCGGGGCGGCGCTGTTCCGGATCGCCCAGGAGGGCGTCACGAACGCACGGCGGCATGCCCGGCACGCCAGTCGGATCCAGGTGCGGGTCACCGGTCAGGGCGGGTTGGTGCGGCTCACCGTGCGCGACGACGGAGATCCGGTGGCCGCAGCGCGAGCCCCGGACGGCTACGGCATCGTCGGCATGACCGAACGCGCGAAACTGCTCGGCGGCACCCTGACGGCCGGCCCCGCCGACGACCGGGGCTGGCTGGTCGAGGCCGTCCTGCCGCGGACGGGAGCGACCGGAGCGACGGGAGCGACGGGATGAGCGTCCGGGTTCTCCTCGCCGATGACCAGGAACTGGTCCGGACCGGCCTGAAGCTGATCCTGGACGCCCAGCCGGGGATCGACGTCGTGGCCGAGGCCAGGGACGGTGCCGAGGCGGTGGAGCTGGCCCGCGAGCTCCGTCCCGACGTGTGCTTGCTGGACATCCGGATGCCGGTGATGAACGGGCTCGAAGCCACCGCCGCACTGGCGGGACCCGGGGTCGAGGACCCCATCCCGGTCGTGGTGATCACGACCTTCGACCTGGACGAATACGTCTACGGTGCGCTGAAGGCGGGCGCGCGAGGTTTCCTGCTCAAGGACGCGGGGCCCGAACTGCTCGCCCAGGCCGTCTTCGCAGCCGCCGACGGCGAGGCGCTGATCGCCCCCAACATCACGGTCCGGCTGCTGTCCGCGTTCGCCGAGACCCCGCCGGCCCGGCCCGCGCCACAGCCGATCGACCCACTCACCTCCCGTGAGGAGGAGGTCCTGATCACGGTGGCCCGGGGCCTGACCAATGCCGAGATCGCCGCCGAGCTCCACATCAGCCTCAGCACCGTGAAGACCCACCTGACCAGCCTGATGTACAAGCTGGGCACCCGGAACCGGGTGGAGATCGCGATCTGGGCCTACGAGACCAAGCGTCTGCGGGCCGGCTAGGCTCCGTCGACGAGGAGTCGCCAGGTCGCGTAGGCGGCGCGCTGCCGCTCGTGGCCCAGTGCCCGTCACGCGCGATGGTCGGCGTCTGCGAGATGGGTGTCCGCCGCTCGGATGCGCCGTGGGTCCGAGCCGGTGAGCTCGCCGCACATTCCGAGCGGGTCGATGACCAAGGAGGTCAGGAACGCCACGTCGAGCAGGTGCCGGTCCGGGTCGTGCAGGCTGGTGGCGTCGGCCTTGAGCAGCAGCGCGCCGAGCAGGTTCGGAATCGGGACGAGCACCTCGCGAGCGGCGTACCCGACGGGCACGAGTTCGAGCCGCTGCAGGGCCTGAGTGCCGCCGGGGACCTCGACGGTCCAGGTCGTCCGACGTCCGCGTGCGGGCACGCCGGCTATCGAGGCCCGGAAGGCGACCATCTGCCCGCCGATCAGGCATCACTCGGTCGGCCGCAGCGTCGTGGCGAGGTCGACCAACACCGACCAGATGTCCTCGGCCCCGTCAGGACGTGCAGCCGTACGATCCGCGAGTCAACGACCGGGAGCTGAGACGGCCCTGGCGCCGACGCTGGTTCGTCACGATCGCTCGCTGCGCCTTACCCCGCGTCGCACTCGCGGCTGCACGGCCTCGTCGCGCCACCGCTGGACGGCCTGTGTCCACAATGTCTGCCCGGCGCGGTGACTGCGCGAGTCGCCGCTGTCGAGCAGATCAACCGCGACGACCGGCGCTGGCATCTCGACGCGGTCCTGCATGAGGTCCCCGAGGTCGTCCGGAACGGCGTGCACCACGATCGACCCCTGAGGGTCAGACCACAGACGCAGCCGGTCGGCCAGGCTCTGCGCAGCAGACTCCGTCGCGTACACCTCGGCGGCCCCTTCGACAACCAGGTCGGTCCAGCGGTGAGCGAGGGTCGCCCCTGCCGGCACGACAGCAGCGTCCATGCGTTTCGGACGGACAGGGGCCGGGTGGCCGGGCGGTCCCTGTCCGCCAGGTCAATGGGCCGTCATGCCCCGCGCCAGCTCCACGATCGCCAGCATCAGCCCCCGGAGCATGCCGCGTGACCTCCGGCAGACAGCAGCGAGCCCCCGGAACCATCAGGTCCGGGGGCTCGTTCTTCTGCGAAGAGTCTCCGCTCATGAAGAGTCTCCGCTCATTCTGCGAAGACCCCTGGGTGGAGGTGGCGGGAATCGAACCCGCGTCCGCCGGTAGTGAATCAGGACTTCTCCGGGCGCAGCCTGCTGCGGCTTTTCTCAGCCCCGGCGATCACACAGGCAAGTCGCCGAGCCGGGCTCAGTCACTGTGGATGTCGCCGCAGACCCCGTGACCGGGTCCTTGGCCAGTGGCCTTCTTCATGACGCCAGCAACCGGGCCGAAGGCGTTCCCGGACTGGCGCAGGTCGTGCCTCGCCTCAGGCGGCGAGGGCGACCCGGTTCTGCGTAACAGCGTGTGTGTTGGCAGTTATTCGTTTGCGACGAGGTTCACGAGATCACGTCGCCTTCTCGGCCCGCTTCCCCTGAATCGACATCCAACGTCGAAACCTGTCACCCCCATGTTGAGTTGTCGATCATGTTCGCGTTGTCGAGCAACCGGGGCCCAGCCTAGCCGGACCAGGTGGCTGTCAGCGACCGCCATTCCCGTCAACCTCGCGGCGACCCGGAACTGTTCCCGCGCCAGCCCGCCGTACCCCGGTCACCCGCTGCGGCCTCCCCGGTCACCGCCCGCCGCCCACAGCGAGGCCGATGTCCGGGTTCACACCCTTTCTGCCCAGTGGTGCGGCCCGGCGCGTGGTTCGTCTGGCCTCACCGGGGCGCCGGGCCACCCGGATCGGTGCCCAGGCACCCTTGCCGCGGCCCCGCCACCCGGCACACTGATCACGTGCACACGTCCACCGGCCCCAGTAGCGCTCCCGGGGTGAATCCGGTGGAGTCCCTGACCCTGCTGGCCGCGGCCCGACGGCTCACCCGGCTCGCCCTGTGGGAGTGGGAGCTGGAGACCGGCCGGCTGACCTGGTCCCCGGAGCTGTGCGAGATCCTGGGCCGGGAGATCGGGGACGCCCCCATGATCCGCGAATGGGAGTCGTGGCTGCACCCCGACGACCGGGACGCGGCCGCGCTGGCCGAGTCGGAGGGCCTGCGGACCGGTCGGGGCTGGACGATCGAGCTCCGGGTCACCCCGCCGGACGGCCGGCTGCGGCACCTGCGGGTGTGGTGCGACCCGCTGCCGGGCCCCGACGGCCGGCCCGCTCAGGTCATCGGCGCGGTCCTCGACCAGACCGAGCAGGCCCAGAATCTGGCCGCGCTGGAGGGCAGCCGCGAGGAACTGCGGATGGCCTTCGACGATGCACCGATCGGCATGCTGCTGATGCGGGTCCGCCCGGGCGAGCGTCCCCGGGTGATCCGCCGCAACCGGGCGCTGTTCGCCCTGTTCGGCGGCTCTCCGGACGAGCCCGCGGGCGCCTTGCTGGACGAGTTGCTGAGCGCCGAGAAGCTGCAGATGGCCCCCGACGCCCTGGCCCGGACCGAGGCCTTCCTCGCCGGTCTGATCGCCGGACAGGTCGCCGGCACGACGTCCACCCAGCTGCAGGTGGTGACCGGCGACGGACGGGGTCTCGACCTGTGGGTGCACGCCGCGGTCACGGAGAGCAGATGGCCGCAGGAACGGCTGGTGATGTTGCACTTCCTCGACGTCACCCCCCATCTGCGGGCCGAACGTCAGCTCGCCACGCTCGCCCTGACCGACCCGATCACCGGGGTCGCCAACCGCTCCCGTTTCCAGCAGGCGTTGGGTGAGCTGCTGAGCGGCGTCGTCCCGGGCCGCCGGGCAGTCGGCCTGCTCCTGCTCGACCTGGACCGGTTCAAGCTGGTCAACGACTCGCTCGGGCACGTCACCGGGGACCTCCTGCTCACCGAGGTCGCCCAGCGGCTGCTCACCTTCGCCCACACGTCGTGGCTGGTCTGCCGGCTGGGCGGCGACGAGTTCGCGGTCCTCATCGACGACGCCCCCGACGGCCACCAGCTCGGCCGGATCGCCCGGCAGTTGGGTGACACCCTCGCCCTGCCGTACTCCCTGCCCGGCGACGTCAGCATCGTGTGCACCGCCAGCATCGGCGTCGCCCGCTGCGACGACCAGCACCACAACGCCGAGGACCTGTACCGGGAGGCCGACCTCGCCCTCTACGCAGCCAAGGACACCGGACGGGACACCTGGGCTCTGTTCGACGGCCGGCTGCGGGCGCGGACCGACCAGCGGATCGAGGCGGAGCGGCGGCTGCGCACGGCGCTGGCCAGGGACGGGATCCGCGGGCACCTGCAACCCGTGGTAGACCTCAGCTCCGGCCGTCCCGTCGCCGCCGAGGCGCTGGCCCGGCTGGAGCACCCGGACCTCGGCCTGCTGCAGCCCTGCGAGTTCATCCAGGTCGCCGAGGACACCGGGCTGGTCGTGCACGTCGACGCCCGGCTCACCGAACTGGCCGTGGCCCACCTGGCCCGCCCCGATGTGCCGGCCTCTCTGCTGATGGCGGTCAACCTGTCGGCCAGCTCCCTGGACCACGCCGAATACCTCGAGCGACTCACCGCGGCCCTCGACCGGCACCAGGTCGACCCGTCCCGCCTGCTGATCGAGGTGACCGAGAGCAGCCTGCTCGACGCCTCCGGCCCCCGGGCCCAGGGCCTGGCGGACCTTCGGCAGCTGGGCATCCAGATCGGCATCGACGACTTCGGCACCGGGTACTCGGCCCTGGCGTACCTGGACCGGTTCCAGCTCGACTTCCTCAAGATCGACCGGTCGTTCGTGGCCCGGCTCGGCACGGGCGAGCGGGCCGACACCATCGTCGCGGCCATCGTGTCCCTGGCCCACGCCCACGGCCTGGTGGTCACCGCGGAGGGGGTCGAGTACCCGGCCCAGGCGCAGCGTCTACGCGAGATGGGCTGCGACCGGGCGCAGGGCTTCCTCTTCGGCCGCCCGGCACCGGCCCGCTGACCTCGGCCCCGCCCCGGGCGCCGTGAACGCCTGTCCCCGAACGCCCTGGTTCAGCGACGCCGGCCGCCCTGCTCCGAACCCCTGCAGGCACGATCCTCATCACGGCGGGCCGGCCGCCCCCGCGCCGGCACACCGGCCTTCCTCACCTGGTGTACCGGAAGGTCCGGGTGGCGCTCGGAGTCCCGGCCGTACCGTCGGCGGAGACCGCGGTGATCCGCCATCTGCCGGACTGCGCCCCGCTCCAGGTGAAGGTGTACGAGGTCGCGGTGGTCGTGCCCGTGATCCAGAGGACCCACGGAGTGGAACCACAGACGTCGCACAACACCTCGACCCGGTACCGGGCCGCTCCGCTCACCGACTGCCAGCTCAACGTCGTCACCCGCGGGAAGTTCGAGAACACCGCCGCGTCCGCGGGACTCAACAGCACCGGCGCGGCCAGGCCGGCAGGCGGCGTCCGGAAGCTGAACTCGCGATAGACGCTCGGGGTCCCCGCAGTCCCGTCCGCCGCGATCGCCGTGATCCGCCACCTGCCGTGGTTGTCACCGATCCAGGTGAAGGTGTACGAGGTCGCGGCGGTCGTGTCGGTGATCCAGAGGACCCACGGGGTGGAACCACAGGTGTCGCACAACACCTCGACCCGGTACCGGGCCGCTCCGCTCACCGACTGCCAACTCAACGTCGTCACCCGCGGGAAGTTCGTGAACAGCGCCGCGTCCGCGGGACTCAACAGCACCGGCGCGGCCAGGCCGGCAGGCGGAGCGGTGCTGGTCGAACTGGCGGTGCTGGTCGAACTGGCGGTGCTGGTCGAACTGGCGGTGCTGGTCGAACTCGTGGGGCTCGGTCCGGATGTGCTGGTCGTGGTGGGTGGTTGACCGCTTCCCCGGCTGTCACCCCCACCTCCGCCACCCGTCGACGGGGAGCTGGTCGGCACGGTGCCCGCGACCACCGGGATGGTCACAGAGGCGAACAGGGTCTCGCCGGTGGCGCGCACCGCGGACACGGTGAGCGTGTAGGACCCTGCCGCCTTCCACCGGTGCGTGATGCCCAGACCGTGGGCGCGCGGCGTGCCGTCGCCGAAGTCCCACACCGCCGAGGTCAACGGACCACCGTCGGAGGCATGGACCGCCAGGCCGATCAGCTCACCGACCGTGGCCCGCTGCCGGGAAGCCTGGACCTTCAGCGCGGGAGCGGTCCGCGAGAGTGTGGGGGTCGGGCTCCCCGCCGACGACGGTCCGCCCACCCCCGCCCCCGTGCCACCGGCCGGCCCCGCGCCGCCCCCGCCAGTCCCGTTCCCCTGTGCGTCCGGGTCCGGATGGGGCTTCAGGTCGTTGGCGAGCCCGGCCAGGCCCGCGTCCGGGCTGTCGGGGTCGAACTTCGTCGCGGCGCTCGTCGTACCGTCGAGACGCACCACCCCCGCACGCTGACTCGCCGGGTCGTTGTAGAAGACGACACCGTCCTTCCCGATGAGCCCCATCCGGTCCGCCGACCGCGACAGGACCACCGGCTGGGCCAGCACCCGGCTGGTCGACAGGTCGACGACGAACACCCGGCCCGAGGTGCGGTCCGGGACGAACGCCCGTCCGGAAGCAACCACCGGCCGGCCGAGGGCTACCAGGGACGCCGAGAGCGTGATCCGATGCGAGCAGGTGCCGGAGGCCAGATCGGCGACGACCACGGCCCTGGCACTGTCGGAGGCCACGATCACCTGCCGGCCGGTGTCGTCGCCGGCAGCCTCGACCACTCCCGTGACGTCGTCGGGCAGGCAGGCGACTGAGCCCTCGTCCCCGTTGTCGGTGAGGGCGACGACCCGGTGCCGCGAGGGATCGACAAGGGCGACCGCACCGGCCACGGCAGCCAGCCGCGACGTCCCCGGGCCGGCCCCGACGTGGCGCAGCAGATCCTGCCCTCCGACGTCCGGCCGGACTACGGCACCTGTCATGTCGAGCGCCCACAGTCGGCTGTGATCGTCGACGACCGCCGAGGCGAGGTCGACGGGCCGGCTGAGGTCGCGGGAGGTCAGAACCTTGCCCGTGCCCGCGTCGAGGGCTGCGTACCGTGTGCTGCGCACGAGGTGGACGCGCCGCGCGTCAGCCAGGACCCGGGTGGCCCCCGCCGCGGCGAACCCCGGGACGTCGACCTTGCGAAGCTCCAGAACCGCAGCCTCGAGCCAGGAGATCCCGCCGCCGGTGGAGTCGGCGATCACCGCGTCGTGACCGGTGAGGCCGATGTCCAGATCATGGCCCGGGGCGGACACCTTGACCTTCTGCGCCAGTTGACCGGTAGAGCCGTCGACCAGGCTGAGCTGGCCGACCATGGACGACGCCAGCCAGGCCTGCCCGGACACCAGGTGCAGGGCTCCCGCGGGATACCCGGCGGCGACCCCGGCCGCGGCGACCACGCCGGCGACGGCCGTCAGCGTCACGGCAAGCACGGCCCGCCGAGAGATCGACCTCACGACCACGACGACCTCCTCCAGCGGCGCGAGCCGGTCCAGGCCCACCGGCAGCGGTCTGGCCGCTGCGGCGACCGGGGAAGTAGCACCGTGGGCTCCCGGGGGCGGACGCCGGGGACGGCTCAGCGCGATCCCGGCTCCCTCCCGCACATCCCCTTCACGGTAGGGGCGGATCTCTGGAGCTCAAGACCTCCGCAGGCCCCCGGCACCTAGGTCGGCCCAAAGGGGAAAAATGAGTCAGCTTCACCGGCGCGACGAACGCGTTTGCCTCCCGGACCTGCACTCCTTCCCGAGCACTTTCCCGGAAGGACGAAGATCACCTTCGGCCAGGGTGTCCCCGACGGGCGCCTACAGCTCGCGGTGGGCCATCGCCCGGGCGGCCTCGCGCTTGTCCTGCCGCTCCCGCAGAGCCTGGCGCTTGTCGTAGTCCTTCTTGCCGCGCGCCACCGCCAACTCGACCTTCGCCCGGCCGTCACTGAAGTACAGCGACAGCGGGACCAGGGTGAACCCCCGCTCCCGGACGGCATCGGCGAGGTGCGCGATCTCGGACCGGTGCAGCAGCATCTTGCGCTTACGCCGCGGCTCGTGGTTGGTCCAGGTGCCCTGGCTGTACTCGGGGATGTGGACACCCTCCAGCCAGAGCTCACCCGCATTGATCGAGGCGAACCCGTCCACCAGTGAGGCCCGCCCCGCCCGCAGCGACTTCACCTCGGTGCCCACGAGCACCAGGCCCGCCTCGACGGTCTCGAGGATGTGGTAGTCGTGACGGGCCTTGCGGTTGGTCGCCACCACCTTGCGACCCCGCTCCCTCGGCACGACGACCTCCCCTTCCACCCGGGCCACCACGGCCCGGCCTGCACGACCGGCCCCGGAAGTCTACGGGGCGCCCACCCGGCCCGGCCCATCCACCGCCACCGGCAGGCCCGCGCACGCCGGACGTTCCGGGCGGCACCCCTGGCCCTGGCCCTGCAGCCGTCCTAGTCCTACAGGTAGCGCATGGGGTCGACGAAGGAACCGTTGACCAGGGTCTCGAAGTGCAGGTGGCAGCCGGTCGACAGTCCGGTGGTGCCGGAGTAGGCGATCAGCTGGCCCCGGCTGACCTGCCCGGAACCGACGACGATGCTGCTCAGGTGGTTGTAGGTGGTGGCCAGATCGGCGCCGCCGAGCCAGCCGTGGTCGATGACGATCCGGTTGCCGTAGCCACCGGAGTAGCCGGCACTGACCACGCTGCCCCCTGCCACCGCGTACACGGGGGTGCCGCACCCCACCCCGAAGTCGACGCCGGTGTGCAGCCGGTAGATGTGCAGGATCGGGTGGAACCGCATCCCGAACCCGGAGGTGATCGGCCCGTTCACGGGGTGCCCGATCAACCCGGCGGACGGCGGCGGCGGTGCGGCCACGGAGCCGCCGTGCGCGGCCGCCGCGGCCCGGGCCCTGGCCGCCAGGACCACCTGCAGCTTGTTCTGCTCGGCGAGCATCTGGTTGAGGTTCGCCTGCTCGACCGCCTGCCGGGCCTTGATCTTGGCCAGGGCGGACGTCTGCTCGGCGACCAGGGCGGCCTGCTGGGCCTCGGCGTCCTGGGCCTGCGCCTGGGCCGCCTGCCGCGCGGAGACGGCGGCCTCGGACTGCACCTTCAGCTGCGCGACCTGGGACCGGATCGCCGACAGCTTCACCTGCCGGGCCCGCAGGTCCGCCTGCTGCACGGCGAGCCGGTCCACCGAGGCGTTCTGGGACTGCAGGGCCGCGCTGGCCAGGCTCAGCCGCTCGGTGAACTGGTCCGCGCTGGTCGCCTGCAGGGCCACCGACAGGCCGGACAGTCCGGGGTCGCCGGCGTTGACGTAGGTCTCGCGGGCGAGCAGGCCCAGCCGGTCCCGGATCTCCTGCTCGGCCTGCTGCTGCTCCTGCAGCCCGGTGATGGCCTTGGCCTCCTCGGCCCGGGCATAGGCCAGTTGGGAGGCTACCGCGTCGTCGTAGGCCTGGGCCTTGGCCACGGCGGCCTGGGCGGCGGCGAGCTGCGCCTGGACGTCGACCAGCTGGGCCTGCGCCCGCTGCAGGGCGATCGCGGCGTCCGCGGACTCCTGCGAAGTCCCCTCCAGCTCGTCGCGCAACTGCGCGATCTGCTGGTCCAGGGTCTTCTTCCGGTCCGACACCGAGTCGGCCGAGGCCGACGATCCCACCCCCGCCAGCACCGCCCCGAACAGACAGGTACCGACAACCCCCGTCGCAACAGCACGAAGCACCGCGCGCCGCATGGCCCCTCCTCCATCGCGGCCCTCCCACGGGCACGGCGACGACGAAGAGTGTCAAGGGCGTGGACGAGACCCGGCCGCCCCCTGCGTCCAGAACCAGCCACCCCCACCGACGCCGCCAGGACACCGTGGGTGGCAAATAAGCTTCTGACAAACTCTCAACTCAAGGTCGAGTGCCTACACCCTGAGGTACCGGAGCAGGGAGACGAAAGACGACACGCCAGCGATGACCAAACCCGTCGCGAACAGGATCGGGATCACGTAGAGCGCGTTGCCGGCCTGTCCGAAATCCAGGGGGTTCATCCCGACCCACTGCTCGATGAAGGGCAGTTTCCCGGCCAGCCAGTCCCGGATCACGAACTGGACCACCGGGCCCAGCGCCAGGCACGCCAGCAGCGCCCCGAGCGACGCGGCGATCATGCTCTCCAGGATGAACGGCAGCTGGATGACCAGGTTCGACGCCCCGACCAGCCGCATGATCCCGGTCTCCCGGCGACGGGTGAACGCCGACAGCCGGATCGTGGTGGCCACCAGCAGCACCGCCGTCGACAGCGTCACCAGGGCGATCGCCCAGGCCCCCATCGCCAGGCCGTTGAGCAGGGCGAACAGCCGGTCCAGCACCTGGTTCTGGTCCTGGACCTCCTCCACGCCCTGCCGGCCCGCGAACAACTGCGCCACGGTCTGGTACTTCTTCGGGTCCTTGAGCTTGACCCGGTAGGACTCGGGCATGTCGTTCACGGTGACGTTGTTGGCCAGCACGCTGTTCTTGAACTGCTGCTTGAAATGGTCCAGCGCCTGCTGCTTGGACTCGTAGTAGACCTTCTCCACGTACGGAGCCATCTGCGGGGAGTTCAGGTCTGCCACGACCTGGTCCTTCTGCGCCTGGGTCACCGGACCCGAGGAACAGGTCGCCGCCGTGGAGTCACCACCGCACAGGAAGATCGACACCTGGACCCGGTCGTACCAGTAGTCCTTCATCAGGCCGACCTGCTTCTGGGCGAGGATGCCGAACCCGAGCAGGAACAGCGAAACTGCGGTGACCAACACGACCGAGATCGTCATGGACAGGTTGCGGCGCAGGCCGATGCCGATCTCGGACAGGATGAACTGGAAGCGCACTGGGATTCCGCCTTACCGGGTATAGCCGTAGACGCCGCGGTCCTGGTCCCGCACGAGCTTGCCGTCCTCCAGCTCGCAGACCCGCTTACGCATCTGGTCGACGATCTCGTCGTCGTGGGTGGCCATGACGATGGTGGTGCCGGTCCGGTTGATCCGGTCCAGCAGCCGCATGATGCCTACGCTCGTGCCGGGGTCGAGGTTTCCCGTCGGCTCGTCGGCCAGCAGGATCGCGGGCCGGTTGACGAAGGCCCGGGCGATCGCGACCCGCTGCTGCTCCCCGCCGGACAGCTCATGCGGGAACCGCCGCTCCTTGCCGGACAGGCCGACCAGGTCGAGCACCTCGGGGACGGTGTGCGCGATGGCGTGCCGGGGCTTGCCGATCACCTGCAGCGCGAACGCGACGTTCTCGAACACGGTCTTGTTCGGCAGCAGCCGGAAGTCCTGGAAGACCACGCCGATCTTGCGGCGCAGCTGCGGGACCTTCCAGCCGGGCAGCCGCCCCACGTCCCGCCCGGCGACGTGGATGGCCCCCGAGGTCGGCCGGTCCTCCTTGAGGGTCAGCCGCAGGAACGTCGACTTGCCCGAGCCGGAGGCCCCGACCAGGAACACGAACTCGCCCTTGGCGACCTCGAGGCTGACATTGTCCAGCGCAGGCCGCGACGTGCCGGAGTAGATCTTGGTGACGTTCTCGAAGCGGATCACGAGTGGTCGTCCTCAGCCGGTCTCGGGGTCAGATGTGCGTTTCGCCCGCATCTGCACCGGATGTGCAGTGATCGCGGTGGCCCGGCCCGTCCGAGTGTAAGCAGATCGCCGGGAAGGCGTCCGTGGCCACGCTGAGGCTTTCGCCACGACCCGGCACTGCGTGCCGCTGCGTGGTCCCGCGGTCACGCCCCGGTGATCGGTGGTGCCGCGGACCCGTCAGCCGGCGTTTCCGGCCCGGCCGAGCTGGGCGGCCAGCCGCTCGGCCGGGACCGCGGCGGAGAAGTAGTACCCCTGCGCGAGCTGGCACCCCAGGGCGACCAGCGCCGCCGCCTGCTGGTCGGTCTCCACCCCCTCGGCGACCGTGACCAGGTCGAGCCGGCGGCCCAGGTCGATCACCGCGGCGACGATCTCGGCGTCATTGCGGTTGGTCACCATCGAGGCGACGAACGACCGGTCCACCTTGAGCACCCCGATCGGGAACCGCTGCAGATAGGTCAGCGACGACTGCCCGGTCCCGAAGTCGTCCACGGCGATCCGCAGCCCGCGCTCCCGCAGCGCGCGCAGGGTGGCCGCCGCCCGGTCCGGGTCGTGCACCAGGGCGGTCTCGGTGATCTCCAGGCACAGCCGGCGCGGATCGGCCTTCGTGCCGGCCAGCACGTCGTCCACCAGCTCGACCAGGCCGGCCGTGCCCACCTCACGGGCGGACAGATTCACCGACAGGGTGAATCCGTCCCCCAGCAGCGGGGTCTGCTGCCACAGCGCGAGCTGGGTGCAGGCCGCACGCAGCACCCACTGCCCGACCCGGGCGATCAGGCCGGTCTGCTCCGCGATCGGGATGAACCGCAGCGGGGACAGCAGCCCCTCACCCGGGCGCTGCCAGCGGACCAGGGCCTCCGCCCCGACCACCTCACCGGTCCGCAGGTCGACCGTCGGCTGGTAGTACAACCGCAGCTGCCCCTCGGCCAGCGCATGCCGCAGGGCGGCCTCGACGTCGAGCCGTTCCAGCAGCTGTTGACGCTGGGAGGACTCGAAGATCTCGTACCGCCCGCCACCGCGCTGCTTGGCGTGGAAGACCGCGGCATGCGCGTCCTGCAGCACCTCCTCGGCGCTGCGGCCCGCGTCGCGCTGGACGGCGATCCCGATGCTCAGCTCCGGGGTGATCCAGCGGCCCGAGACCTCGACCGGCACGCTGAGCGCGCTGCGGATCCGCTCGGCGATCCGGCGCGCGGTGGACTCCCCCACCGGCGGCTCGCAGAGCACGGCGAACTCGTCCCCGGCGAACCGGGCGCCGCTGTCCCCGGGCCGCAGCGCGGTCCGGATCCGCTCGGCCAGCGCGGTGAGCAGGGCGTCTCCGGCCTCGTGGCCGAGGGTGTCGTTGATCCCGGCGAAGTGGTCCACGTTGAGCAGCAGCACCGCCAGCGGCCGATGGTCGCGTTCGGCCCGGGCCAGGGCCACCCCGAGCCGGTCCAGGAACAGCACCCGGTTGGGCAGCCCGGTCAGCTGGTCGTGCAGGACGCGCCGGCGCAGCTCCTCCTCGACCCGGCGCCGGTCGGTGACGTCCTGCAGGGCGACCACCGCCCCGAGCCGGTCCCCCGGATCGGACACGATCGGCCGGCCGTTGGCCACCACGGTCCGCGGATCGTCGCCCGGCCCCCTGACCAGCAGCTCCTGCCCGACCACCCGGTACCCGGTGAACGCCCGGCGCAGCGGGTCCTCGTCAGGGCTGAGGGCGGACCCGTCGCAGGCGTGCAGCTGCCCTGGGACGAGGCCGGGCAGGGTGGTCCCGGTAGCCGGCTGCACACCGAGCCGGGCCGCGGCCGGGTTGGCGAACCGCAGCCGGCCGTCGGCGTCACAGGCGACGATCCCCTCCTCCAGACAGTCCAGGACCGCCTGGAGGAACTGCCGTTCGGCGTCAAGGTCGCGGGTGCGTTCGGCCACCAGCCGGGCCAGCTGCTCGTTGTGCTCCTGCAGGCGCAGGTGCAGCACCCGGGTGGCCAGCAGGTTGCGCACCCGCAGCAACACCTCCTCAGCCCGGAACGGCTTGACGATGAAGTCGTTCGCCCCCTCCCGCAGCGCCCGCAGGCGGCTGTCCGGGGAGGTGTCCGCAGTGAGCACCACCACCGGCAGGAACTCCTCGCCGGAAGCCTCGGACCGCAGATCCCGCAGCACCGTGAAACCGTCCCGGTACGGCATCGCCAGGTCGAGCAGGACGATGTCGGGCCGCCACTCCCGGAACCGGGGCAGGGCCCAGCGGGCATCGGTCACGCCCTCGACGTGGACGAAACCGGCCCGCTGCAGGTGCCGGGTGAGCAGCAGGACATTGCCCGGCTCGTCGTCCACCACCAGCACCCGGGCGGCGAGCACCTCGTCAGCCACTGTCGGGCCGGACATCGCGCTCATCGGCTACCCCGCCGATCCCGCCCGGCCCACTCCGGTCGTCCCCCGCCCGCCGTCCCGGCCCAGACCCTCGGCCTGCGCATCCACCCGGTCCAGCACGCCGAGCAGTTCGCTGACCTCGATCGGCTTGGTCAGGTACCCGTCCGCCCCGGCCTCCAGCAGGCGTTCCTTCTGGGACCGGGTCGCGTCGGCACTGACGATGTACACCGGGACGTGCCGGGTGGCAGGGTCGGCGCGCAGCCGGGCCAGCACCTCCGTCCCGGACATGCCCGGCAGGTGCAGGTCGAGCAGCACGAGGTCGGCACGCTGTCCGCGGGCCAGGTCCACGGCCAGGCTGCCGTGCAGGGCGTGCACCAGCCGCCAGGACGGGCGGCGCGCCACCACCCGCTCCATCAGCCGCAGATTGGACAGGTTGTCCTCGACGTAGAGCACCACCCGGGAGTTGCGCGGCTGCGGCACCGGGAAGGCGAGCAGGTCCTCGTCCGGCAAGGCCTCCTCGGCCGCCTCCAGCACCACGGTGAACGTGCTGCCGCGGCCCTCCCGGCTGTTCACCTCCAGCCGCCCGCCCATCGCCTCGACGAGCTTGAGCGAGATGGCCAGCCCGACCCCGCTGCCGTCCACGTCGAGGTGTTCGGCGCCGAGCCGGTCGAACGGGGTGAACAGCCGGGGCAGATGCGCCGCCGGGATCCCGGGGCCGGTGTCCCGGACGAACACCCGGACCATCCCCTCGCCCCCGTCGGCCTGCGTACCGGGCGGGACCGCCCCGTCCCCGTCGGCCTGCACTGTCGGTCCGTCCGGTCCGGCAGGGACCGCCCCGTCCCCGTCGGCCTGCGCTGTCGGTCCGTCCGGTCCGGCAGGTCCGGCGAATCCGGTTCGCGCCTGCGGCCCGTCCGGTCCCGGCGGCTGCGCTGGCTCGACCGACCAGTCCAGGTCCACCCGGCCGCCGTCCCGGTTGTACTTCACGGCATTGGACAGCAGGTTGATCAGCACCTGCTTCAGCCGCTGGTGGTCGGCCATCACGTACTGGCCGCAGTCGGCGAGGTCCGCATGCGCCAGGGTGATCCGGCGGGCTGCGGCCAACGGCCGGACCAGGGGCAGGGTCTCCTGGACGACCTGGCGCAGCGACACCGGTTCCCGGGACAGGGTCAGCTGCCCGGACTCGATCCGGGAGATGTCCAGCACCTCGTTGATGAGGTTGAGCAGATGCCGACCCGCCCGGCTGATCTGCGAGACGGCCTCCTGCTGCTCGGGGGACAGCTCGTCCAGTTCCAGCAGTTGGGCGAAGCCGAGGACGGCGTTGAGCGGGGTCCGCAGCTCGTGACTCATCCGGGACAGGAACTCGCTCTTGGCCACGTTGGCCGCGACCGCCTCCTCCCGGGAGCGGCGCAACTGCCGTTCCAGCTCGGCCCGGTCGGTGACGTCACGGACCGCTGCCGTGACCACCAGCTCGCCGCGTTCGGTGACGAAGGAGCTGAGCGCGATGTCGACCGGGAACTCGGTGCCGTCCCGGCGACGGGCCCGCAGGTCGAGACCGGCGCCCATCGGCCGGGTCCGCGGGTCGGTGGCGTAGCGGGCCCGGTGCCCGGGGTGCCGCTCGCGCAACCCGTCCGGGATCAACTGCTCCACGCCGCGGCCGAGCAGCTGCGCCCGCGGATAGCCGAACAGCACCTCCGCCTGCTTGTTGACCAGGAGGATCATGCCCTCGGCATCGGTCAGGACGACGGCGTCGGGCGCACCGTCCAGCAAGGCGCGGAAAGGGGTCTCGGTGCCGGGCACGCAGCCCAGCACCTCTCCCAGGTGCACGTTCGCACGGTCGGCGCCGCCGCCATCGGGCGCCGCCGCCGACGAGTCCCGGCGTACTGCGCCCGCCATGGCCGACCTCCCCCAGCCATCGGGATACCGGCCCCTGACCCCAGTATCCGGAGGTAACTCACCGTACCTCCGGATAGGACGAACGGCGACAAGTTCGCCGATCCGTCATCGTCCGTCACTGACGCGGGCCCGCTGCTGCACCGGTTCGTCACGGCAGCGACCTGCGATGACCCGGCCCGTCGTCTGCGCCCGGGCCGTCGTCGGGCCAGGCAGGGGCGGGGCGGGTCCCCGAGTACGGGACCCGCCCCGCCCCTGCCTGGCGGTCCGAGATCCGCCCCGGCGGTCAGCCTCCGAAGGGAGTCATGGGCCCGGCTGCCGCCGGGAGACCGGTGGGGTAGGAGACAGCAGGGTGGGCGACGGTCACTTGAACAGGTCGCCGACGATGCCGCCGACCCCGCCGGACTGCTGCCTGCCGCCGCCTGTCCCGCCGACCGGCATACCCTCGCTCGGCTGGACGACGACGAAACCCGGTCCCTGGAAGGCGAACTGGAAGGCCTCCCCGGAGCCGCCGTGCAGCAGGGACTTCATGTTCATGCTGGACACCACCCGCGGCGTCAGGTTGGCCGACCAGGCGACCGCCGCCTGGATGTCCACGAAGGTCGGCTGCTGGGAGCAGTCCAGGATCATCGGCGGCCCGTCGCTGGTGATCGCCACCGTGCCCTGCCCGGTGAGCAGGGTGTTGAACGCGCCGCCGGCCAGGAACCCCGCCCCCTGGACCCGGTGCACGTCCCAGGAGAGTTCGGCGTCGAAGGCGAGCAGATTGGCGCCGTTGATGCTCAGGCCGTCACCTTCGAGCTGGACGAAGAAGATGTCCTGGGCGAGCCGGGCGAAGAACACCTCGCCCGCGCCCGCGGCCCGCATCAGCGGAGTGTCCTCGCTGGTCAGCGCGCGACGGATCATCTTGCCGACGCTGCCGGCGCCCTGATGGGTGAAGGTGACCTGACCCTGGTAGGCGACCATGGCGCCCTTGACCGCGAGCACATCCGGCCCAAGGGTCACCTTGACCATCTTGGAGTTCTGCTTGATCCACCGTTCCCCGGTGGTGATCTCCGCGTTCGCGGGTTCGAACAGTGCACTGCGCATGACGGCGCTCCCTGCCTCGGTGTCCTCCGGCCTGCCCGCCGGAGCGTCTCTCGGGCGACCCGGCGACCGGGCCCGCCTGCGAGGACTCAGTCCTCGGCCTTCTGGTTCCGCCGCCAGCGGATGCCCGCCTCGAGGAAGTCGTCGATCTCGCCGTCGAACACCGCGACCGGGTTGCCGGTCTCCTGTTCGGTCCGCAGGTCCTTGACCATCTGGTAGGGGTGCAGAACATAGGAGCGCATCTGGTTGCCCCAGCTCGAACCACCGTCACCCTTGAGAGCGTTCAGTTCGTTCTGGCGATCCTGGCGCGCCTTCTCCAGCAGCTTGGCCTGCAGGACACGCAGCGCCGAGGCCTTGTTCTGCAGCTGGGACTTCTCGTTCTGGCAGGTGACCACGATGCCGGTCGGCAGGTGGGTGATCCGGACGGCGGAGTCGGTGGTGTTGACGCTCTGACCGCCCGGCCCTGAGGAGCGGAAGACGTCCACCCGGATGTCGTTCTCGGGGATCTCGATGTTGTCGGCCTCGGCCACCACCGGCAGCACCTCGACCCCGGCGAAGGAGGTCTGCCGGCGGCCCTGGTTGTCGAAGGGGCTGATCCGGACCAGCCGGTGGGTGCCCTGTTCGACGGAGAGGGTGCCGTAGGCGTAGGGGGTGGCCACCTTGAAGGTGGCGGACTTGATGCCCGCCTCCTCGGCGTAGGAGGTGTCGTAGACCTCGGTCTTGTAGCTGTGCCGCTCCGCCCAGCGCAGGTACATCCGCAGCAGCATCTCGGCGAAGTCGGCGGCGTCGACCCCACCCGCCTCGGAGCGGATCGTGACCAGCGCCTCCCGGCTGTCGTACTCCCCGGACAGCAGGGTGCGGACCTCCAGTTCGCCGAGCGCCTTCCGGACGCCGATCAGCTCCCGCTCCGCCTCGGCCAGGGTGTCGACATCGTCCTCGGCCTCGGCCAGCTCGACCAGCACCTCCAGGTCGTCGATCCGGCGGGACATGGTCTCCAGCCGCTCGACCTCCGCCTGCAGATGCGACAGCCGGCTGGTGACGGCCTGGGCACGCGCGGGGTCGTCCCACAGGTCGGGGGCGGCGGCCCGTTCGGACAGCTCGCCGACCTGGGACCGCAGCGCTTCGAGGTCGCTCACCTGGAGGATCGAGGCGAACGTCTGGCGCAGCTCCTTGAGCTCGGCGGGGAATTCGATGGCCACGGTTGCAGGGTAGTGCGTGCCCGGGACCGTTCGTGCACCAGCCGTGCGCCGCCGTGGACCTGCCACCCCGCAGGGACGGGCCGGCCCAAGGGGCGCGGATCACGCCGGGAACCGCATCCGGACGGGACGACACACAGCCCAGGCCCAGCTCGCGGTCGGCGGCCGTCCAGCGACAGGCGGGCAGACTGGACGGTATGCAGGAGCAGGAGGCGCAGGGCATCGTCCACGGACTGCGGACCCGTGGAGTGATCGCCCGGGTGGCGCACACCAGCGCGTTCCGGTTCGGGATCCGGGTCCCCCTCGGGGACGGCAGGGAGGCGCTCTGGGACGTCGACGGCGCCGCGGGTCTGGAGGCCCAGGTCATGCGGGACGGGGTACTCGTCGGGTTCGTCCCGACCATTCCCGGTTCGGAGGACTTCAGCCCCGCTCAGATCGTCGACGCGATCGCCGCCACGGACTACGACCGCCCGGTCTGATCCACCGTGGTCCGCGGGCGCCCGGGCCGGTTGGCACCGGACGGACCCGGTCCGGCCGGGGGTCTGCCTGCCCGGGTCTGCCTGCCCGGGTCCACCGGCCGGGCCCGCTTCAGTCCGCGCGGGCAGGCACCGCCAGCGCGGCCAGCTTGGTCACGGTGTTCCAGTTCCGGGCCGTGGCCGAGACCTTCCAGTGCCTCTCCACGAACCCGCCGACCGGAGGAGCGGCGAGGATCCCGTCCGGACACCACTGGTAGATCACCCGCCGCCCGACCCGCACCCGTTGCGGGTCCAGTTCCACGGGGTCGTGCCCGATCCGCAGGCCGGGGTCGGGATCGGCGGACAGGAAGATCGCCACGTACCGGGACCCGTTGCCGGCACTCTCACCGAACGGGTCGCCCGCCACCACGCCCAGCAACTCCTCCCCGGTCAGGACCAGGCAGCCGGTGCGCAGCCCCAACCTCTGCACCAGTGCCTCCTCCACCTGGCGGGCGATGCCGGCCGGCTCCTGCGGGGGCCCGGACATCACCGCGTTGCCGCTGGCCAGCACCGTACGCACCCCGGTGAACCCCAGCCCGGCGAGCAGGTCCCGCAGATCCGCCATCGCGATCCGGCGGTGCGCGCCGAGGTTCACGGCACGCAGCAGGACCACATAGGTGGTCCCGTCCCCGGGCGTCCCGCCCCCGCTCCCCCGACCGGTCATCCGGCGTCCACGGTGAGGACGATCCGCGCCTCGCCCACTGCGGCCGCCCCGGTGCCGTCCGGATCCTCCCGCTCAACCATGCCGACCTCCCGTCACCCCGGCCCTCCCGCCGGGGCCGACTCCACATCACCCCACCATGAGTGATCTCTATCACGCCAACTGGACCCGCTCTCGTCCCGGTTGTCCATCACGGCACCCCGGCAGGGACAGGGGCGCTGACCCCCACCCCGCGAGGGGCTACCGGACCGGCGGCCGGAGGGCGACCTGCGCGACGGCATCGGACGGACACAGCGACACCGGGCGGACACGACGGTTCCCCTGGCCGGGCGATGGGCACCGGGAACACCTGGACCGCCCAGGTCGACGGGACCGGGGTGACCGCGGTCGCGGAGATCGCCCCGCCCCCGCTCAACCCGGGGAACACGGCGCGCCCCCGGGGAACACGGCTCGCCGCCACCGTCCTCGACCGCGGTCGAGGACGGTGGCGGCGAGCCGTGT
>DASTGO010000509.1:0-5249 GCA_035719045.1 Kineosporiaceae bacterium
CTGGTCGAGCCCTCGGTGGCGGATGCGCCGGCCGCGGACCGGCTGCTCGCGGCGGATCTGGCCCACCTGTCCGTGGTGGTCGGCGAGGCCGGGGCGAGCGTCGGACCGCTGGTCCTGCCCGGCCGCGGACCCTGCCTGCGCTGCCTGGACCTGCACCGGTCCGAGCGGGATCCCGCCTGGCCCCGCGTGCTCGCCCAACTGCTGACCGGCCGGCGCGAGGCCGCGGAAGAGACCGCCTGCGCCGGGTTGACCGCCGCGCTGGCGGCCCTGCAGGTGCTCGCCCATCTCGACGGACTGCCCGCCCCGGCCGCGCTCGGGGCCACCCTGGAGGTCGAACTGCCGGACGGGCTGGTCTGCCGCCGGGAGTGGCCGGCCCATCCGGCCTGCGGCTGCCACTGGCCCCCGCGGCGACCGGCGACGCCAGGGGAAGGACCCGCGGCTGCCCTGCTGGGCGAGCCGGGGGCAGGGGCAGGGACAATGCCGGTGTGAGCGACCTCCCACGCCGCGCGGTGACCCGGACCGCCAAGCTGGCGACCCTCCCCCTCGGCTTCGCCGGCCGGACGGCGATCGGCCTGGGCAAACGGGTCGGCGGCAGGTCTGCCGAACTGGTCGCCGCCGAGGTCCAGGCCCGCACCGCCGAGCAACTGTTCAAGGTGCTCGGCGAGCTCAAGGGCGGGGCGATGAAGTTCGGCCAGGCGCTGAGCATCTTCGAGGCCGCACTGCCGGAGGAGCTCGCCGGCCCCTACCGCGCGACCCTGACCCGGCTGCAGGACGCCGCCCCGCCGATGCCGGCCGCGACTGTGCACAAGGTGTTGGCGACCGAGCTCGGCCCGCAGTGGCGGCGCAAATTCCGGGAGTTCGAGGACACCCCGGCGGCGGCCGCCTCGATCGGGCAGGTGCACCGCGGCGTGTGGAAGGACGGCCGCAAGGTTGCCGTCAAGGTGCAGTACCCCGGGGCCGGGGAGGCCCTGCTGTCGGACTTCGCACAGGTCGCCCGGGTGGGCCGGGTGGCGGCCGGCTGGATCCCCGGACTGGACGTCAAACCGATCCTCGACGAGCTGCGCACCAGGGTGACCGAGGAACTCGACTACACCCTCGAGGCCGACGCCCAGAGCCAGTTCGCCGCAGCCTTCGCCGACGACCCGGTGTTCGCGGTCCCGAAGGTGGTCGCCGCCACCCAGAGGCTCATCGTGAGCGAGTGGCTGGACGGGATCCCACTGTCCCGCCTGATCGCCGACGGCGCGCAGGCCGACCGGGACCTCGGTGCCCGCCGCTACCTGGAGTTCCTGCTGGCCGGACCGGCCCGGGCAGGGCTGCTGCACGCCGACCCGCATCCGGGCAACTTCCGGCTGCTGGACGACGGCAGGTTCGGGGTCCTCGACTACGGCGCGGTGAAACGGCTGCCGGACGGGATGCCGCCCGAGATCGGCCGCCTGCTCACCCTTGCCCTGGCCGACGACGCCGAGGGCGTGGTCGCCGGACTGCGGGAGGAGGGCTTCATCAAGGCCTCCATCCAGATCGACTCCGAGGGCCTGCTGACGTATCTGTCGCCCTTCCTGGAACCCGCCCGGCACACCACCTGGAAGTTCTCCCGGACCTGGATGCGGCAGCTGTTCAGCCACATCAACGATCCCCGCCGCCCCCAGTGGGCGATGGGGATGAAGCTGAACCTTCCGCCCGAGTACGCCCTCATCCACCGGACCTGGCTCGGCGGTGTCGGGGTGCTCTGCCAGATCGAGGGCGAGGTCCCGGTGCTGGAGGTGCTCGCCGAGTGGCTGCCGGACTTCGATGTCACGGCCCTGGACTACGTCGAGTTCGTGGACGATCCGGACGAGGAATGGGAGGAGTCCGGAGACCTCGACGGACCCCCGCTGCCGGACGCGGGCACCGGCGCCTGAACCTCACCCCGGGCCGGGGTGACACAACATCAGAGATCAGTCATTTACGCTCCGTTACCCCATTCCCTCAGGTAGCCGGAACGCCTACGGGAGGTCAACGCCAGGTCAGCGGGACCTGCATCACTCGTTGGAGGGGTCTGCAACGTCCGCGGGCCCGGCTACGTTATGTGATCCGTGGGACTGCAAGGACGCGGCATGGCCGCCACCTCCATCCTCCTGGCCATCGGGTCGATCGTGCTGACCGTATGGCTGTGGCCTCGGCTCGCCCGTGGCGGCTGGCCCCGCTGGGCCGCCCGCGTCGGACTGGTCATCCTCTGCCAGGTGACGGCGGTGGTGCTGGCGGCAGTGGGGCTCAACGACTACTTCGATTTCTACAACTCCTGGTCGGACCTGCTCGGCGTCTCCCGCACCAATGGGCCGCTGGCCATCCAGATGGTCAGCTACGGCCCCGGCGGTGAGCACGACCCCAAGCAGATGCTCTCGGTGCACGTCGACCGCACCTTCACCAGCCCCGTCCGCCGCCCCGGTCACACCGACTCCATCGTCGTGAAGGGCGCACGTTCGCACATCTCCGGCCAAGCCCTGGTCTATCTGCCCCCGCAGTACGACGACCCCGCCTACGCGCACACGAAGTTCCCGATGACCGTCGTGGTGGCCGGATATCCGGGCCACATCGGCACCCTGGTCCGCAACCTCGAAGTGCCGCGCACGATGAACACGATGATCTCCCAGGGCCAGGTCCGCCCGATGATCATGGTGATGGTCAGCCCGACGGTGGCACCACCACGGGACACCGAATGCGCCGACGTTCCCGACGGCCCGCAGACGGAGACCTGGCTGGCCGAGGACGTCCCCCAGGCCATCGCTGCGAAGTACCGGGTGACCGAGCCGAGGACCTGGGGGATCCTCGGGGTCTCCACCGGCGGGTTCTGCGCGGTGAAACTGGCGATGCGCCACCCGGACACCTTCTGTTGCACGGTGGGGATGTCCGGCTACCTGCACGCCGTGACGGACGTGACCACCGGGGACCTCTATGCCGGGAACATCGCCCTGCGTGAGGCCAGCGACCCCCTGTGGCGGCTGTCCCACCTGCCGGTCCCGCCGATCCGGGTGCTGCTCACCACGAGCATGGCCGAGAAATCCCTGTATGCACAAGCACAGGAGTTCGTGGCCCACGCCCGACCACCGCTGCAGGTCGGCACGATCATCGTCCCGTCCGGCGGTCACAACTTCGGCGTCTGGGTCGACCAGTTGCCGACCTGCCTGCAGTGGCTGTCCCTGGCCATTCCCGGCGGGCCCACCACCGGTGTCCAGCTCCCGGCACCGACCGCCTGAACGAACCGACCGCCTGAACGAACAGGCCGGCCGGAACTCCCGCCCGGGGTCACCGGCCGGGGCTCACCGGTCCTTGTCCGCCCGTCTGCGGGCGCGGTGCCGGCTGTGGGCCGGCTGCCGTACCGGCACTCACCACAGAGCGGGGTCGAGGTGCCCTTCGATGCTGCGGATGTGCTCCCGGGCGCAGCGGTCGCAGGTCCAGTCCCGCTGCCCGTCACGGACGGCCGCCGACCAGCTCAGCGGCGGCGGGTAACTGGGGGCGTTCATCCCACACACGCCGCAGGTCACCGCGGCCGACGTCATCGTCACGAGATCAGGGTAGCCACCGGGCCCGGCTACCGCGCGTGGCCGTCCACCTGATGGAAGGCAGTCTGAGGGAAGGGCGGCGCGACGGGTGGCGTCCGCGGCTCAGGCGGCCACCGCTCGGCGGGCCTCGATGTGGTCCAGCTGAGCGCGCGCGCAGGGCACGCAGGTCCAGATCCGGCCGGTGTGCCCGATGCTCAGGGACCAGGTGTACGGCGGCGTCGCGGAGGGGGCCTCGGTACCACAGACGCTACAGACGTGGGCAGTGTCGGATGTCCTCATGCTTCGACGGTAGGCGACGGACGGTAAGGAACCGTTCCGCGAATGGAAACGCTGTGTTAAGAGCGACCGGCAACGGGGGCCTTCGATCAACGAGCGGGCTGCCCCATTTCCGGTCGCTCCAAGCATGCAGGCGGACCGGGCAGCATGTATCGGTGCGCAGCCAGGCCGCCACCCAAGGCGTCCAGGTGGTCCAGCACCCCCGCCGGGGGGGGTGGACAGACCGGCGAGCAACCGACGAAGACGAAGGAGCACAGGTGCAGGCCATCCGCGTGAGCAGGCAGGGCGGACCGGGGGTTCTGGAGGTCGCCGAGGTCGATGAGCCCGCGGCCGGGGACGGTCAGGTGGTGGTGGACGTGGCGGCGGCCGGGGTCAACTTCATCGACACCTACCAGCGCAGCGGGCTGTACCAGGTGCCGCTCCCGCTGGTCCCCGGCCTCGAGGGTGCCGGCACGGTGCGGGAGGTCGGGCCGGGCGTGTCCGGACTGCGGCCGGGCGACCGGGTGGCCTGGTGCGATGCCCCGGGTTCGTACGCCCGGCGGGCGGCCCTGCCGGCAGCCCGGCTGGTCGCCGTCCCGGAGGGGCTGGACCTGCGGCTCGCGGCGGCAGTGATGCTGCAGGGGCTGACCGCGCACTACCTGACCCGGGACACCTTCCCACTGCGGGCGGGCCACCGCTGCCTCGTCCACGCCGGTGCGGGCGGGGTGGGCCTGCTGCTCATCCAGCTCGCCAAGCGGGCCGGGGCTGAGGTGTTCACCACCGTCGGCAGTCCGCAGAAGGCGGAGCTGGCGCGGGCAGCCGGTGCCGACCACGTCATCGCGTACCGGGACCAGGACTTCGGCGACGCCGTCGAGGCGATCGCCGGACCGAAGCCGCTCGACGTGGTCTACGACGGGGTGGGCCGGACCACCTTCGACCGCGGCCTGGAACTGCTGCGGACGCGCGGGATGATGGTCACCTTCGGCAATGCGTCCGGACCGGTCGACCCGGTGTCACCACTGCGGCTGTCGCAGCTGGGCTCACTGTTCCTCACCCGGCCGACGCTGTTCCACTACGTGGCCGACCCGCGGGAGCTGCGGGAACGCGCCGCGGACGTGCTGGGGCTGGTGGCCGGGGGCGAACTGGAGGTCCGGATCGGCACCGAACTGCCCCTGACCGAGGCGGGGCAGGCGCATCACCTGCTGGAGAGCCGACAGACCACCGGCAAGGTGCTGCTGCTGCCGTGATCTCCCGGCCCGGCCCGGCACCGACCCCGCTGGCCCCGGGCCCTGGTCTCTGATCCCCCGGGCCCTGATCCCCCGGCACACACCTGACGAGCGGGGTCGGACCATCCCCCCACATGGTCCGACCCCGCTCGTCGTGTTCTGAAGACGCTTCAGGCGCCGGATCGGTTGCGCCCGGTTCCGGGTTCCGGTCTTCCGCAGGCCCGCCCCG
>DASTGO010000510.1:0-4458 GCA_035719045.1 Kineosporiaceae bacterium
CCGCCGCCGCAGCAGCAGGTGAAGCCCGTGCCCGGATCGGGCGCAGCTACGCCGCCGTGGACGCAGGTCTGCGGCAACTGCAGAGCGAGATCGCCGCAGCGAAGGAGGCCCTGGACCAGGCCCTCGACGCGCGACCGCGGCCCCGCAGCGGCGCCGACCTGTCGGTGGGGGAGGCCGCCCTGCAACTGCTGGACGCCAGCATCACCGCGGTGGGCCGGCGGCTGGCACCGGTGACCCAGACCCAGGAGTGGCAGCAGATCACGCAGGTGTGGAAGACCACCCGGCAGGCGTGGACTCAGGTCCGACAACTCGTCGAACGCGACGGGTTCCGCCGGACCGCCGAACAACTGCTGCGGACGCTGGCAACCCGGGCGGCAGAGGCGATTGCGGGCCTGGCCGAGCGGGCGGCGTCCAAGCTCGGCACCCACGCACCGCGGGCCGGCGCCGCCCGGCAGGCGCTGACCCAACTCTCCACAACAGCCCGGGACGTGGCCGCCAAAGTCAGGCCCCTGACCCCGGCAGCAGCCGACCTGCAGGCCACCAACACCCGGGTCCAGACCGAGTTCCGGCACACACAGGCCGCCGTCGACGCCGCCTTCGCGCAGATCCTCGCTGCCTTCCCCAGCACGACGCGCCAGCCACAACCAGAACAGGCCCCGGTCGTACCCGCACCGGCAGGCGACCAGCGTCGCCCGGTGGAGCAGCAGCAGCCGGTGGGGGAGCGAAAGTCGGCGGAGCCAGGTGTTGAGCCCACGACGGTCATGCGCCGGTGGGCGGGCGTCGTCGGGAAGATCGACCCATCCCTGCTCGACGAACCGGGGTACCGGCGGCTGGCCGCAGCGATGGAACGGGCCCAGTCCGCCGCCGAAGGTGGAGCGGACGTGGCCGCCCTGCTGCCCAGGCTGGCGGCCCGCGGCAGTTGGACGCCAGGCCAAGGCGCCGACGCCCTACGAGTGAGGCTGACCAAGGCATGCCCCGCGGCCGCCACCCCCCGGCCAGCCGCAGTGATGGCCGGCGCTGGTGCCAGCGTCCGGGGACCGCGCCAGCCCGAGCGGCCGCCGGTCCCTGCGCCGCCTCGCGCTGCACCAAGGAGAGGAAGGTGACAGTGGGTGTCCCTGTCGACGCCTGGGTTGACCCCTGGGGCACGCCGGTGACGGCCATGTCGGTCAGGTCGCGTACCGGTTGTCCTCCAAGGCGGCCAGCAGGTACTCGGCGGATCTCAGTCTGCCCGCCAGCTCCGGACCGACCTGCGCGAGCATCCCGCACACCTCCTGCACCACCTGGCCGTCCCCGGCTCGGGTGAAGTCGGACCAGGCGGCCCGTGCCGCCTGCAGTTGAGCCGCCAGATGGTGAACCGCCAGCCAGGCCAGCACGCTGGGGTGCCGACGCAACACCGGGACCAGCCGCCACTCCGGCGGTGTCTGGTCCAGCAGCCAGGCCTGCGCGGTCTGTTCCCACCCCGGCTCGCCCGGTGGCCACACCCCTGCCGGCCAACCCGCCGGCACGCGTGGGGCCGTCACCGTGTCACCGTGTCACCGTGAAGGACGGTAAGGAGACGTTCAGGCGCCGCGCTGTCTCAGGCCGCCGGCGGGGTGCGCCGGGCCAGCTGGGTGAGCAGCTGCTGCAGGGCCGGGGACATCGCTGCCTCGATCAGCTGGGCAAGGAAGTCATGCGGCTCGACCCCTCGGGCCGAGGCCTCGGCAGCCACCTGCTGCCAGGTTTCCAGCCGCAGCCTCAACCGCTCCACGACCACGAACGGGCCGTCCGACGGCAGAGGCATGTCCTGGACCAGCTGCCCGCTCGCCAACAGGCGGGCAACGTCCAGGTCCTCGATGTTGGGCACAGATCCGCTGGTCATCCCCGCCTCCTCCTCTGCACCTGCCGGACGGCAGTGACCTCCTCGAGCCGGAGCTCCCGCACCCCGACGATGTCCCAGACATCGTCCTCCAGGTCAGCTTCCTGGACCAGTATGGCCAGGCCTCGTCCCGAACTGGTGAACCCCAATATCAGCCGCGATAGGTCTCCAACCGGGACAACCACCCGCTCATGGGAGTCCACCACCTCCCACGCTTCGGCGGGGGTGATCCCGTGCTGGGCAGCGTTGAGGATGCCCGCCCGGGTGAAATTGACCTCGCCCTTCACGCCGGTGACGCTAGCAACCCCCACCGACCGCCCCCAGTCCGCGCCCACTCGCGACGCCACCGCGGACAGTGGATGGAACAGGCGCGAGGCCGGACTGCTCATCGGGGCGTACAGGGCTGTTGTCGTCGACGCCCCCGAGGGCACACGCCCGGGGCCTGACCGGGCAGGACATGATCCGTCAGGGCATGATCGACTGTCGGGTAGGGCGCGTACGGTGGGGCCCGGGGTGCTCGGCGTCGCCGATGAGTACAGCGGACGGGGGAGGATCAGATGTCGGACGTGGACGACGGTGGCCAGGGCGGGGCGATCGCCCCGGGTTCGGTTCTCGCCGGTCTGGACCCGGCCCGCGTCAGCGGCGACCAGGCGTTGGCCTACGAGGTGGCCGTCGAGGGGCTGCGCGCTGTGGTCGGTCGGTACACCGGCCTGCTGGCCCAACACCGGTGCGGACCGAACCCCGACCCGGCCACCCTCGCGGCGCTGACCGCCGCGGTGGAGCAGTGGACGCAGCGGCTGCGCCACCTGGACAGCCGGGACGCCCAGGCCGTGGACGCCGCTCAGCAGGACAGCGCACGGGAGCTTGCGGCCCTGCGGGCCGACGCATCGAACCGGGACTGACGGCGGTGGCAGGCGAGGACGAGGCCGCCAGCTACCTGCTGTCCCAGCAGGAGAGTGAGCGGATCTTCCGCGAGCAGATCGTCGGCCACCCGATACTGGCCGGCGGTGTGCCGCAACAGGACCCGGGGCTGGTGCTGGTGACCGGACAGCCCGGAGCGGGGAAGACCACCATCATCGCCGACGTCCTGGCCCACCTGTCCGAACACCGTGGCGGCGCGGTGGAACTGAGCGGGGACCCGTTCAAGGCCTTCCACCCACGCTGGAGCGAACTGACCGCCAAGGACGACCTGCTCGCGGGAGCCTTCACCGCCGCGGACGGGCGACGCTGGCGCGGGATGGCCCAGGACCACCTCATGCGCCAACGCATCGACCTGGTCGTCGAGACCGCCGGACGCAACCGCGCCGACCTCGACGACCTCGCCGCCCGGGCCGTCGCCAACGGGTACCGGGTGGAACTGGTCGTCCTCGCCGCACCCGCCGCCCTCAGCCGCGCCAGCGTCCTGGACCGCTTCGAGCAGATGCGCCGCCTCTACGGGGCAGGCCGGATGGTCACACCCGCGATGCACGACTCCTCGTTCCTGGGGATCCGAGACGGGCTGCAACGCCTCGACACCGGCGACTTCCACGCCGACGCCGTTCACCTCATCCGACGGGGCGGACTCATCGCGTACTCCCGAAACGAACCCGGCGCAGCCACCCCCAGGCGCGGCCGCGCCGCCGCAGCCCTGGAGACCGAACGCGGTCGGTGGACCGAGAGCGAGGCCAAGGACTTCGAGGCGGCGATGGCCCGCCTGGCCGAAAGCCAGCAGCAGACGGTCACCGAGCAACTGCCGGAACTGAGGGCGCTGGCGCAGAACCTCCGCCTCAAGCCCAAGCGCAGGGTCCAGACGGCCCGCATCGCCGACACGATCTTCACCGGGCTACCTGCGAGCCGGCACCAGCCAGCACCACCACCCAGCACGCCGCGCCCTGGACCGGGACGAGGGCGATAACCCGGACGAGGCCAGGTTGGTCGGACGCGGTGGGCCGCAGGGATGGCTCGGGACTGTGGTGTTGCCCGTGGTTCTTGACGGACATGCCGTCCGCGGGCGGAGAGGTCCCTCGGCTTCTGGTCCGTGATGCCTCGTGTTCGCCGGGCGTGAGCTCGTGGTGTCGCCGTTGAGGCCCTGCCGCGGTCGTTCGTGACGGATCTGTGTGAACGCCCCTGCCGAGCTTCTTCTCGGAGACCTCGGGGTGCACGGTGCTGATGATCGCCAGGATGGACGCACATGCCTGTAGCAGGCGGGTTTGCGTCGGCGGGAGTGGCAGTGGGCCGTTGGTTGCGTTTGCTGCTGGTGCTGGCTGCCGCGTTGTTGGCGGCGGTCATGGGCACGGTACTTGCCGCGGAGTTGAACCTGGCCACCGGCGGTACTGCGCAGCCGTTCCCATCGGTACGCGTGGGTTGGGTGCGTACTCCTTCCCGATTAGGTGGGGATCCGTGGTGGTGGACCGTCGGGGCGACGGTTGGTGTGGCGGTGGCGGGTCTGGGTCTGTGGGGGGCGCAGCGGGGGTATGAGGGGCAGGCGGCTCGGTTGCGGGCCTTGGTGCCAGCCGGTCAGTTGCCTGAACCGTGGATGGTCCAGCGGCCGACCGAGGTGGGTCTTGTGGTGTCCGCGGTCTTGGCCGGTGGCGGACCAGGTCGGCGCGCGGGGGGCCTCCGCG
>DASTGO010000511.1:0-5139 GCA_035719045.1 Kineosporiaceae bacterium
CGCTGACCCATCGCCAGGCCCATGCCGAGCCCCATGCCCTCCCCGGCCCCGCCGCCCGGGTTGCGCGCGGCGTCCTGGATCGCGTTCGCGGCCTGGAACTGGGTGTACTGGTCGAGGTTGCCGAGGATGCCCATCTGGGTCCGCTTGTCCAGCGCGGCCTCGACCTCCGGCGGCATCGAGACGTTCTCGATCATGAACCGGGGGAACTCCAGGCCCATCGGGCGGGCGTCCTCGCTGAGGATGCCGGCCAGCCGCTGCCCGAGGCTGTCCTGGTGGGAGGCCAGGTCGAGGATCGAGACCTGCGCCGCGGCCAGGGCGTTGCCGACCTTGCTGACCACGATCTGGCGCAGGAAGTCCTCGACCTCGCTGGTCTGGAAGTGCGGGTCGGTGCCGACCAGTTCCTTGAGGAACATCCCGGCGTCCACGACGCGGACGGCGTACCCGCCGAAGGCCCGCAGCCGGACCATGCCGAACTCCGGGTCACGGACGATGACGGGGTTCGGGGTGCCCCACTTCAGGTCGGTGAACAGCCGGGTGTTGACGAAGTACACCTCGGCCTTGAAGGGGGAGTGGAAGCCGTACTTCCAGCCCTTCAGGGTGGACAGGACCGGCATGTTCTGGGTCTCGAGGGTGTACGTGCCAGGGGTGTAGACGTCGGCGATCTGGCCCTCGTTGATGAACACGGCCGTCTGCGACTCGCGCACGACGAGCTTGGCGCCCATCTTGATCTCGTTGTCGTAGCGGGGGAAGCGCCACACCATCGTGTCCCGGCTGTCGTCCAGCCACTCGATGATGTCGATCAGCTCGCCGCGCAGCTTGTCGACCAGTCCCACCGTTGCCTCCCAGGTCAGTCGGGCGGCCGGCGTCGCCAGCGCCCCGCTCGGGTGATGCTAGTCGGAGCGTCCGGGTGGTTCCGGTGGTTCCCCCGGTGCGACAGGCCGCGACCCGGCCGGCGGTTCCCGCCCCTTCGTTCGGCGGGTCGGCGCCGACACGCCGGAACCCCTGGCACCTTCCCTGACCCCCGCCGGACTGTCATCGGCCGCACGTAGACTGGCAGCCGCGCGATCGCCAGACTGCCACCCGGGGTCGATACCGCGGGTTCGTGGCTCTGCTTCCCCCGGTCCGCCGTCCGTTGTCGTCACGGTCTGTGAGGAGCGCTGCGCCATGCCGTCCGGCTCCGGGTCCCCGTCGGGAGCCGACTCGTTCGTCCACCTGCACAACCACTCCGAGTACTCGATGCTCGACGGTGCGGCGAAGATCGACGACCTGCTGGCCGAGGCCGCCCGGATGGGGATGCCGGCCGTGGCGATCAGCGACCACGGCTTCCTGTTCGGCGCCTACGAGTTCTGGAAGAAGTCGAAGAAGTACGGCGTCAAGCCGATCATCGGGCTCGAGGCGTACCTCACCCCCGGCACCGCCCGCCACGACCGCACCCGGGTGCGCTGGGGCGAGGTCGGCGACGACGATGTCTCGGGCGGTGGCGCGTACACCCACATGACGATGTGGGCGTACAACAACGAGGGCATGCACAACCTGTTCCGGCTCGGCTCCCTGGCCAGCCTGGAGGGGCACTTCTACAAGCCCCGGATGGACCGGGAACTCCTGCAGACCTACGGCACGGGCCTGATCGCCACCACCGGCTGCCCGTCCGGCGAGGTGCAGACCCGGTTGCGGCTCGGCCAGTACGAGCAGGCTGTCCAGGCCGCGTCCGACTTCCGGGACATCTTCGGCAGGGAGAACTTCTTCTGCGAGATCATGGACCACGGCCTCGACATCGAGCGCCGGGTCCACCAGGACCTGTTCCGCCTGGCCAAGCAGCTGAACCTGCCGCTGGTCGCCAGCAACGACCTGCACTACACCCGGCCGGAGGACGCCAAGGCGCATGCCGTGCTGCTGTGCGTGCAGTCCGGCTCGAACCTGGCCGACCCGAAGCGGTTCAAGTTCGACGCCGACGACTTCTACCTCAAGAGCCCGCAGGAGATGCGGCACCTGTGGCGGGAGCATCCGCAGGCCTGCGACAACACCCTGCTCATCGCCGAGCGCTGTGACGTCGCCTTCACCGAGGGCGCCGATCTGGCCCCGACCTTCCCCTGCCCGCCGGGGGAGGACCAGACCTCCTGGTTCATCAAGGAGGTCGAGCGCGGCCTGTGCCGCCGCTATCCGAACGGCATTCCGGACGACGTGCGCAGGCAGGCCGACTACGAGGTCGGCGTCATCGTCCAGATGGGCTTCCCGGCCTACTTCCTCGTGGTCGCCGACTTCATCATGTGGGCCAAGGAGCAGGGGATCCGGGTCGGGCCGGGCCGGGGCAGTGCGGCGGGCTCCCTGGTGGCCTATGCGATGGGCATCACCGACCTCGACCCGCTGCCGCACGGGCTGATCTTCGAGCGGTTCCTCAACCCCGAGCGCGTCTCGATGCCCGACGTCGACGTCGACTTCGACGAGCGCCGACGCGGTGAGGTGATCAAGTACGTCACCGAGAAGTACGGCGAGGAGCGGGTCTCCCAGGTCGTCACCTACGGCACGATCAAGGCCAAGCAGGCGCTCAAGGACGCCTCCCGGGTGCTCGGCTACCCGTTCTCCATGGGGGAGCGGCTGACCAAGGCGATGCCCCCGCCGGTGATGGGCAAGGACATCCCGCTCGCCGGGATCTTCAACCCCGAGCACCCGCGGTACGGCGAGGCGGGGGAGTTCCGGGAACTGCACGGCTCCGACCCGGAGATCCCGAAGGTCGTCGAGACCGCGATGGGACTGGAGGGCCTGAAGCGCCAGTGGGGCGTGCATGCCTGTGCCGTCATCATGTCCAGCCAGCCGCTGATCGACCACATCCCGATCATGAAGCGGGAGCAGGACGGCGCGATCATCACGCAGTTCGACTACCCGACCTGCGAGACGCTCGGCCTGCTCAAGATGGACTTCCTGGGGCTGCGCAACCTCACGGTCATCGACGACGCGCTGAAGAACATCGTCGCCAACGGCAAGGAGCCGCTGGACCTCGGGGAGATCTCCAAGACCCTCGACGACAAGGCCGCCTACGAACTGCTGGCCCGTGGCGACACCCTCGGGGTGTTCCAGCTGGACGGCGGGCCGATGCGGTCCCTGCTGCGGCTGATGCGCCCGGACGGCTTCGAGGACATCTCGGCGGTGCTCGCGCTCTACCGGCCCGGCCCGATGGGCGCGAACTCGCACACGAACTACGCGCTGCGCAAGAACGGCCAGCAGCCGATCACCCCCATCCACCCCGAGCTGGCCGAACCGCTCGCGGACATCCTGGACACCACCTACGGCCTGATCGTCTACCAGGAACAGGTCATGGCCATCGCGCAGAAGGTCGCCGGGTACAGCCTCGGCAAGGCAGACCTTTTGCGCCGGGCGATGGGCAAGAAGAAGCGCGAGATCCTCGACAAGGAGTTCGAGGGCTTCCGGGCCGGGATGCTGGCCAACGGGTACTCGGATGCGGCGATCACCACGCTGTGGGAGATCCTCGTCCCCTTCTCCGACTACGCCTTCAACAAGGCGCACACGGCCGGCTATGGGCTGGTGTCGTACTGGACGGCCTACCTCAAGGCGAACTACCCCGCCGAGTACATGGCCGCGCTGCTCACCAGCGTCCGGGACGACAAGGACAAGTCCGCGCTCTACCTCAACGAGTGCCGCCGGATGGGCATCAAGGTGCTCCCACCGGACGTCAACGCCTCCGCGGCCAACTTCACCCCGGTCGGCACCGACATCCGGTTCGGGCTGACCGCGATCCGCAACGTCGGGGTGAACGTCGTCGAGGCGATCGTGGCCGCCAGGGAGGAGAAGGGGCGGTACAGCTCCTTCGAGGACTTCCTGCGCAAGGTGCCGATCGTGGTGTGCAACAAGCGGACGATCGAGTCGCTGATCAAGGCCGGCGCGTTCGACTCCCTCGGGCACTCCCGCCGCGGGCTGGTCCAGGTGCACGAGCAGTCCGTCGACGCGGTGGTCTCCGACAAGCGGCAGGAGGCGATCGGTCAGGACTCGCTGTTCGGCGGCCTCGACGACTCCGGGCCCACCCTGTCCGTGGTGCCCGAGGTGCCGGCCGGGGAGTGGGAAAAGAAGACCCTGCTGTCCAATGAGCGGGAGATGCTCGGGCTCTACGTGTCCGACCACCCGCTGTTCGGGGTCGAGCACATCCTGGCCCGGGCCGCGGACTGCTCGATCTCCGCCCTGACCGGCGACGACGGCCGCCCGGACGGCGCCAACGTCGTCATCGCCGGGATGATCAGCTCCCTGCAGCGCAAGCTCACCAAGAACGGCAACCCGTGGGCGATCGCCACGGTGGAGGATCTCGACGGTGCGATCGAGGTGCTGTTCTTCCCGCAGTCGTACCAGACCGTCATGCACGTGCTCGCCGAGGACCTGGTGGTGGTCGTCAAGGGCCGGGTCAACCGGCGCGACGACGTGCCCACCATCTACGCGCAGGAGTTGACGCTGCCCGACCTCGACGAGGGGGACCGCGGTCCGGTCGTCGTGTCGCTGCCGGTGGCCCGCTGCACCCCGCCGGTCGTGGAGCGGCTCAAGGACGTGCTCAACACCCATCCCGGGGTGACCGAGGTGCACCTGCGGCTCACCCAGCCGGGCCGGGTGAAGGTGATGCGCCTGGACGACGCCCTGCGGGTCACCCCGTCCCCGGCGCTGTTCGGCGACCTCAAGGCCCTGCTCGGACCCAGCTGCCTGGTCTGAGCCGGCCTGAGCTGCCCGGTCTGAGATCTCCGGTCTGAGCTGCCTGGCCTCGGTGGCCTGCCCCGCCGGCCGTCGACGCCGGCACTGTGACGTGGCAGGTCCGGTAGCGGTCAATTCCGCACCCGCGCCGTGATCGGATCGCCTAGGGTGTCCCGCGGCTCGGTGCCCTGGTGACGCCGGTGCCCGCCGATGCGTCCGGCCACTGAGGTCGGGCCAGGTACCAAGGAGTTGACGTGTCTCAGCCGCCGTCCGCAGATCCGGCCGGTTCCGGATCGCCGGACCCCACCCAGCCGCTCGATCCGACGGCCCCGGTCCCGCCGGGCGGTGGGGCAGCCGTTGCCCCGGCGCCGACAGCACCGCTGCCGCCCCCCGCGCCCACAGCTCCCGTGCCCGCTGCTCCCGTGCCCGCTGACCCGGGGACCGCTGCTCCCG
>DASTGO010000512.1:0-2111 GCA_035719045.1 Kineosporiaceae bacterium
GCAGCAGGTCGGTGTCGGTGACCGGCTGCTCGCCAAGCCCGATGGCACGCAATGGTGGGAGGTCGCGGCGTTCGACCCTCCGCGGTTCCTGGCGCTGCGGACGTCGCTGGACCCGCGGGGTCGCCCGTTCGACCCCACCAAGAGCCCGCCTGCGCGGTACACCGACTCGACGTGGGGATTCCTGTCGACCGAACAACCAGGGGGCCGCACGCGGCTTGTGGTCAGCGGCTACTGGGCGCTGCGCCCCGGCTGGCTGCGGCCGATCCTGAGCGTCACCCTGCCGGAACCCGCTCGTTGGGTCATGCAAACCTGCCAGTTCACCAACCTCCAGCGGCGGGTCCGACCACCGTCGAGCCGGTGGCACAACCTGAGCTTCCCCTAGTGTCGCGTGTCAGAAGTGAATTTACGGTCGCTGGTTGAGACAATGCCGTATGCCGACTGCTGCTCGCCTGGAAGTCCGGGGCAAGGACAAGTCGAAGCTGCGTTCCTGGGTGCGGGCCTCGGGGATTCGGGCCGGGTTGGCGCAGCGGGCGCGGATCGTGTTGCTGGCCGGTGAGGGTCTCTCGAACACCGAGATCGCGGCGCGGGTGGGGGTGTCGCGTCCGACCGTGCTTCACTGGCGGGACCGTTACCTCGAGGGCGGGGTGGCCGCGCTGGAGGACCGTAAGCGGTCGGGTCGGCCGCGGCGCGTCGACGAGGCCCAGGTGGTGGCGGCGACGCTGAGCCCGCCGCCGGAGCGGCTGGGGGTTACGCACTGGTCGAGTCGGCTGTTGGCAGCGGAGTTGGGGGTCGGCTTCGCCACCGTTGCGCGGATTTGGCGCGACTGGAAGTTGCAGCCCTGGCGGGTGGAGACGTTCAAGTTCTCCACCGACCCCGAGCTGGAGGCCAAGGTCCGCGACGTGGTCGGGCTGTATGTGAACCCGCCGCAGAACGCCGTGGTGCTCTGCCTTGATGAAAAGAGCCAGGTGCAGGCCCTGCAGCGGACCGCGCCGATCCTGCCGATCATGCCCGGCGTGCCGGAGAAGGCCACCCACGACTACATCCGCAACGGCACGACCACGCTCTTCGCCGCCCTCGAGGTGGCCACCGGCAAGGTCGTGGACGTCTGCCTGCCACGGCATCGCCACCAGGAGTTCCTGCGCTTCCTCAAGCAGGTGGCCAAGGCCTACCCGCGGCGGCGGCTGCACATCGTCTGCGACAACTACGCCACGCACAAACACCCCACCGTGAAAGCCTGGCTGGCCCGCAACCCGCGGATCACCCTGCACTTCACCCCCACCTCGGGGTCCTGGCTGAACTTGGTGGAGATCTTCTTCGGGATCATCACCCGACAGGCCATCCGCCGCGGCAGCTTCGACTCCGTCCGCGACCTCATCGAGGCCATCCGCACGTTCATCGACGGCTGGAACGAGCGCTGCGAACCGTTCGTCTGGACCAAGAAGCTTATTCATAAGTCGCGAAGAAGAATAGTCCGATAACGGCTTTGAGCATGCTCTGGTACTTTTTTAGCGGCGGTCGGTAGCGGCCTCCCTCTTCGCTGAGCATGCGCCATGTCTTGAGGTGTGCGATGGCGTGTTCGACGGCCGCACGGGCCTTGCTGAGCGCGGTGTTAAACGCGCTCTGCCCGGGGTTCAGGTCGGTGCCGGGGAATCGCTTATACGGGACGGTGTCGATCCCGTCCACGCCGACGTAGCCCAGGTCGGCAAGGGTCGGGTGGTCGTTCAGGACGGTTGCCAGACCGGATGCGGCGTAGGCGTACGCGTCGTGGCGGGCGCCGTGCACCGGGACCGGGCCGACCGCGACGAGTGCACCGTCGAGAGTGGCCGCGATCTGCAGGTTCATGCCGGGATACCCGGCCTTGGCCGAAAACAGGTCCGACACATGGCGCCAGTCCCAGGTGGGGCACACCGTGCCGTCGACCAGCACCGTCCCCCGTCCCACGATCTCCCGGGGATCGGGTACCGCCTCGGCGAGAACCTCGCCGATCAGCGGGCGCAGCAGGTCCCAGCGGCGGCTGACCGTGGACTGGCTGACACCGAACACCGCGCCGGCGAAGTCCTGGGTCACGTTCTTGCGCATCAGGCACACCACCAGGGCCACCGACCGGAACA
>DASTGO010000513.1:0-3193 GCA_035719045.1 Kineosporiaceae bacterium
AGCCACCGCGCCGACCGGGTCACCTCCGGCGCGATCTGCATCAACTCCTGGCCGGCCGCCAGCCACAACTGCGCCAGATCATTGATCTCGTCCTCGTCCACCGCCGGCCACCCGTCACCGGTCAGGACATGGAACATCTCCCCCGCCCACGGCGGAACCTCAAGCCCCACAGCGCATCCCCGGCACTGGACACGCCCTGAGATAAGAACGACGCAAGCCGGGGACGGCACCGGCGTCCGGCAGTTCGCGGCCCGCTCCGGTGCACCCGGACGAGTTCCTGGAATCCCCGTTCATCTCGGGCACAGCCCAGCAGCCGCCGAGGTTGTCGAGGACCCGCGCAGGTCAACGCCAGGTGAAGACCGAACGGACGTTAGGCGCCAGCAGTGACCCAGCCGCTACTGGGCACTGGGCACCGGGCACTGGGCTGAGTGGAGTGCCGACCGCCGGTCCGTCCGTGCCTGGACGTACGGCGGACCCGGGGGCGGCCGGTTCAGCCACGCCTCAGGCGGATCCACCGTCCGCAGTACTACGCGGCAGGCTCGTGGGAGTGGAGTTCCGCGCCCGTCGTCGGGACGGGAGGGGCCGACGGGTACAGGCAGGGCCTGGCCTCAGCTCCGGGCATGAAGGGGATGATGCCGGGACCGAACCGGTGGTAGCCGCTACCGGATGACAGACCGCCTGCCGATGGCCGACAGGGCAGGTGACACCGTGCGGGGCAGGAAGTCGCTACGCAGCATGGAAGAGGACGAGTTGCCCCAGGTGCCCGGAACCACCTCGGACCGAGGACCGGGCACCCGCAGGCAGGCAACCGCTGTGTCACCGCACCGGCTCACCCGGAACGGTGCAGCCCGCCCACAGGTGTCCGGTGCGGCGGCTGTCATGCCCTCCGCGAACCGCCGGTGGTTGCCGCCGGAGCCGGAGCGGGAGCGGGGGTCGGGGCCGCGGCCAGCGAGACCTGCGGCCCCGGACCCGACCCGTGGACCGCCGGCCCGAGGCCCGTGATCGATGCACCCGACGGGATGGTCCCGAGCGAACTCACCGACACAGTCTGCGTTGCCGGCCCGGGGCCCATGACCGCCGGCCCGAGGCCCGTGATCGATGCACCCGACGGGATGGGCTCGAACGAACTCACCGGCACGGTGTGCGTTGCTGACCCCACAGGCTGCGCTGTCGGCACGCCCCCCGGTCCGTGCCCCGTGGGCACACGCCACGGTTGCCCGCTACCTCCCTGCGCCGACGACGGCGATTCGAACTCCCCGGACGACCGCGGTTCCCTGCGAACCCCAGGGCGTACGCGCGAGTTCACCGGGACCGTGGACCCGCCCTTCTTCAGGTCGTCCAGGCGGGTGTGCAGGCGCTGCAGGCCCTGGACGGCGGAGGTCAGCTTGCCCTCCAGCGAGGAACCCTTCTCGACCATGCTGTTCTCGGTCCCGCTGTACGCCTCACCACAGACCCGCAGGATCTCGCCGATGTACTGGCAGGCCTCGGCGTAGATCTCCAGCGTGGCCTGACGATCCTGGCAGAACGCGTCAACGGCGTCCTGCAGTTGCTCGGCCTCCGGGAAGGTGCCCGGGCTGAAGTCGATGCTCTGGGTGAGGTCGGCGGCTGACAGCAGTCCGGTGGCCATGTCATCGAAGACGCTGCCGGCGGACTCGTATTCGGCCCGCTTCGGGGCGGCGATCGTCGCCACGTCAACCTCCGTCACCGCAGCCCCGGGGAGCCGCTCCGTCCGCCCGTCGAGCCGTGCCGAGCGAGATCCATCCCTGCATCCAAAAGACGCGAGAGGTGCTCGCCCGTCACGCGGACGCCGGTCCGCGGACGCCTCAGCCGAGCCGCACGTAGTACGTGTCGGTGTCCTGGTCGTAGACCACGGCCTGCACGATGTACGCCCCCGGTGACCCCGCGGCTCTCCCGTCGTTGCGCTTCGCGAAGGCCGCCACCACCTTGTGCGCCGGGTGCGCAGGAGCGGACGACGACACCGGCAGTGATGACGCCAGCCGGATGAGGACGCCGGGGATCAGGACCTTGCCGGTCAGCTCGCTCCACGACAGCACCGCCGTCGCGTCGGCGTAGCCGTCCAGGGTGGCAGCCGCCCCGACCTGGTCCCGCGGCGTCGGCCCGGTCACGGGGGTCGGCTTGATGAGGATGGGCTTGGGCTGTATCGGCTTCGACGACTTCGCGGACTGCAGCATCTCGAGCCGGCGCCGTCGCCACTGGTCCTCACCCGGCGGGATCGCCGTCCCCTTGATGACACCCCAGGTCCACCCGAGCCGCTGCGGATCGGGCCGGGTGCCCGGCACGGCGTCACCCTCCGCCTGCGGTTTCGATGGCGTCGACGGTTCCGGCGTCGAGGGTTCCGGCGTCGACGGTTCCGGCGTCGACGGTTCCGACGTCGACGGTTCCGACGTTGAGGGTTCCGACGTTGAGGGCTGCGGGGTCGAGGGCTGCAACACGGCGGGCTGCGACGGCGTGTGCGGCGCGGCATGCCCGGCGACCGGGGACGGCGGGACCTGACGAGCCTGCGGCACAGGTGGCGAGGCATGCCCGGCAACCGGGGACGGCGGGACCTGCCGAGCCTGCGGGACCTGCGGGACCTGCCGGGCCTGCGGGGCGACGGCGTCCGCCCCGGACCTGATGCCCAGCCGCCCCAGCCAGGCGCTCGGCCGCACCGGTCCGGCGGGCTTCGGGTAGCCGGCCTGTTCCCGCCTCAGGTCCTCGACCACGGCGACGGAGGCACGCCCGTCCGGGCCGGCACCGTCCGCCACGAGCCCGTCCGGACCCGGGACGGCGGGCGCCGGTCCCAGGCCCAGGGCGGAGCCCAGCGCCACGCCGAACCGGTCGACCAGGGACTCGGCCCTTTCCCGGGTCTGCGCGGCATCGGCTGCCCTGGCCGCGCCCAGTCCCAGTCCACCGGCAACCGCCGCCAGCCAGCTGGGCACCCGCCGTCCAGGCAGGACCTGCTGCCACAGCGGCCGCGCGACCCCGTCCGCGTGGTACTCGCCCATCATCTCGGCGGACGTCCACCGCTGCGCCAGGTCGGCCCGGACCGCGGCCAGCTCGGCCGGGGTGATCCCGGGGCGCACCTGGCGGACCGCCCCCGTCACCAGGGCGTCCCGGACGGCGTCGAGCATCCCCAGGGCCCGCGCCTGCGGCAGCCGCCCCACCTCGGTCACGGCGGGCAGCAGGCCCTCGA
>DASTGO010000514.1:0-3719 GCA_035719045.1 Kineosporiaceae bacterium
CCGCACGGGCCACCGGCTCACCGGCCGTCGCGGGCCTGGACGGCCCCGGGGCCGGCTCCGCGGCCCGTGCCGCGGCCCGGGCCCAGAACGCCTGCCCGTCGGGGGAGGCCAGCAGGTCCAGGGACCGCTGGGCCGCCTGCGCCGCCGGGGCGTCGATCGCCTCGCCGAGCAGCTCGTGCAGCCGCTCGCGGTACACCTGCTGCAGCAGCCGGACCAGGTCCGGGGTCGCCATCACCGTGCCGGTCCCGGAGCGCCCGCCCGCAAAGGCCTCCTGCGGCTGCAGGTCCCGGACCGCCAGCTGGACCCCGACGTCGAGCAGCCGCACGGCGGCGGCGTCCGCGACGGTCAGGTCGACCGCACCCTCCGCCAGTCTGCTGCCCAGCACGACCTGCCCGGCCCGGCCGGCCAGCGCCGACAGCAGGTCCTGCCGCAGTTCCTGCGCCGGACGCTCGCCCAGCAGCAGGGCCTGCAGCGCCGAGACGGTGCCCCCGGCCTCCCCGTGGGCGGAGTCCGCCGCCGACGGCCCCTCACCCGGCCGGCCCCAGGTCCGGTCGATCAGTTCGGCCAGCCGGGGCCGACCGGCGGCGGCGGCCACGGCGCTGGGGAGGGGCGCCACCTGCGTGGCCGAGCGAACGGTCGCCTCGGCGAGGCCACGGTTCGCCGCGAGCACGAGGGTGGTCGTCCGCATCGCCGTTCCCGCGTCCTTGCCGGGGGCGCCATCCTGGAGGGCCGCCAGCACCGTGGTGATCCCCCACCAGGTCTGCTGCCCCCGCGGCCCGTTCAGCGCGGTGAGCGACCGCCGCGCGCTGGCCAGCGTGGCCGGTGCCGTCGAGTTCTCGACGAGACCGGCGAGCGCCTCCCGGTAGGCCCCGCGCAGTCCTGCGACCAGGCGCGCGATGTCCAGCGGGCCGGACACCACCGGGTGTCCCGGGTTCTCCCGCCGCCACTGCAGGTGGTAGGCGAGGTCGAGCAGGGCCACCTCGACCCCGGCGTCCAGGAACCGGACCGGGGCGTGGGCGGGCAGCGGGACGGCCGGCCGGGCGTCCGCCTGCGGCCGCGGCTGCGGCACCCACGACTCCCCCGTGGCCTGCAGGAAGGACTGCCCCTGCGCGGTGAGCCGGCGGATCAGCTCCGGCCCGGACAGCCGCCCGTCCACCGTCGCCTGCAGCCAGAGCACCGTCCGGGCGGGCACGGTCGGATCCTCGAGGTACATCTGCCGGAGCTGGGTCAGCAGGCGCTGGGGCAGCCCGGCGTTGCCCCACACCGACCCGTACCGGTCCGGCGGGAGCGAGAGCGCCGCCAGCCGCGCGTCGAGCCGGGCATCGCCCGTCTGCGGCCCGGACTCGGCCGCCCCCTGTCCCGGCTCGGCTGCACCCTGTCCCGGCTCGGCCGCCCCCTGCCCCGCGGACTCCCCCGCCAGGGTCGCGGTGCCCGAGAGGATGTTTCCGGCGAAATCAACCAGGGCGTCCGCCGTGTACAGCGGGCCGGGCGTCCCCTGCCGCAGCTCGGTGAGCCGACGGGCGAACTCCGCCCAGACCGCGTCGTACCGCGCCTCGGTGACCGGCTCGGCGGCCGCCTCCAGTGCCTCGCGGTCCCGCGCACGCTGGTCCAGGGGCCCGGCGGTGTTCAGCGCCTCGTTCTGCCCGTCGCGCAGGGCGGTCCCGAACACCTCCCGCAGCAGGTGGACGAAGTCCGCCGGCTCCCGCAGGTCGGCCTCGGTCAGCCCCGTCCGCGTGGCGGGGTTGGCTCCGAGCCGCTGCGCCCATTCGGTCAGGGCCACCAGGCTGTGCAGCATCCCGGTCGTCAGCCGCCGGGAGACCGGGCCGGCCTGCCCCCATGTCTCGTTCCCGTGGATCCCCGGGCGGACGCGCCGGCCCAGGTCGTGCACCCGGTCGACCACGTCCCGCTCCGCCTGGTGGTCCAGCACGCGGCGCATCACGTTCGCGGCGGCGTCACCGGTGATCCGGCTGGCCAGGAAGTCGCTCACCTTGTGGTCGGCCCGCAGGCTGTTGGCCGGCTGCACCTGGCGGATCTCCTGCAGGCCGCGCATCGCCGCCAGCAGGGAGCGGGTGGCCGGCGCCAGGTCGTACTCCGCGCCGCGCAGGGAACGCTCGGCCAGACGTTCGGTCCAGGCGGGCGGGGCCACCCAGGTCATCCGGGTGTGGCGGATCCCGGACGCCAGGCGGGCGTCCGGCCTGCCCCGCCGGGTCACCGGGCGGGGCGGGGCGGCAGGGCCACCCACGGCAGGGCGACCATCCACCGCAAGCCCCCCGGCGAGGGGACGCAACCGGCCCACGGGCACCTGGTGCACGGGAGCGTCGTCGGCGGCGGTGCCCTCGAGAGCCCGGGCGATACGCAGGGCCGCCCCAGGCCGGGCCACCGGCACCTGGGTCCTCGGCCGGGCCACCGGAATCGGGGCCTCGGGCCGGGCCAGACGTACCGGGGCCTCGTGCCGCAGCGGTGCGGCCCCGGTGACCGGCAGGAACGCCGCCGCGGCGCGACCGGCCAGGCCGCCCAGCCACCCACCGAGCCGGGCGAGCGCGCCGTAGAACCCGGTGACCACGGACTCCGGCCGGACCGCCCGGAGCCGGTCCAGCAGGCCAGGCCCGGAAGCCGTCGCTGCACTCGCCGCAGGCGTGGCCGGCTGCCCGACCACCCCGGTGACCTCCGCGGTAGCCGCCACCGCCGGGCCGACCACCCCGGTGACCTCCGCGGTAGCCGTCACCGGCTCCCCGGTCGCCCCGGCGTTCTCCGCTGCGGGGTCGACCTCGACGACCCGGTAGGTCTGGCCCGGCTCCTGGGTCACCGTCTGCACCCGGTCCGCCGGCGCCGACGCCTGGGCACGGTTGAGCACCGTCGTGGACGGCCCCGCCTGATCGGCCGGGCCGGGAACCTCACCGTCGAGGACCTCACCGTCGAAGATCTCGCCCCGGGCCGCCGACTGCTCGCCCAACCGGTCCAGCAGCACCTCCGGCCGGACCTCTGCGTGGACCGGTGCCAGGCCCTGCCGCCCCGCCGCCGAGCCGGTCCGCACCGTCCCGGTCCGCGGGGTCCCGGTCCGCCCGTCCCGCGACGTGTCCGCGGCGGACAGCGTCCGTGCGGTCTGGGCCAGGGTGACCGCGAGACCGTCCAGGGCTCGCCGGGCGTCCTGCGCCTGGCGCTGGGCCTCGGCCAGAAGGCCCTCGGCCGTCAGCTGTTGGCCTACCGTCCTCCGGAGCTCCGCCATGACCCGGGCGTCCAGCTGCTCGGCCCTCTGGAGTTCCCGCTGCAGCCGCTGCACCTCTACCCGCGGGGCCCCCTGCTCCTCGGCACGGCGCAGCTCCGCGGTCGCACGCGCCACCTGGGCACGGGCCGCACTCCTCGCGGCCCCGAGCACCACCGCGTCATCCCGCGTTCGCTCCAACCGGGCCGCCGCAGCGTCGGGCGCCTGCAGCCGGGCCACCAGGTGCTCCCAGCTGAACGGCCACCTCGCCGTGCCGACGGCCTCGTTGAACCAGATCCCGTCCCACAGCCGGACCAGCTCCTGGCGGGCCGGTGCCACCACGTCGGCCGCGGCACCGGGCAGTGTGGCATCGACGACCCCGGCGACCAGCGCGTCCCGCAGGCCGTCCAGGGCGCGAGCGGCCAGTTCCACCGACCATCCAGCGGTGGCCGCCCGCTCCACGGCCGGGGCAAGCCCGCGCAAGGCCTCGGCCACCGCCGCCGGCAGGGCGTCGAGG
>DASTGO010000515.1:0-4349 GCA_035719045.1 Kineosporiaceae bacterium
AGGGCCAGCCCGCCGGCCGTCCCCCGCACCCCGGCCGCGGCGCCACCGGGCACCAGCGCGGCCGCCGCCCGGTCCAGGCCGGGGGCGAGCAGGGCCGGGGCGACCGCCAGCACGCCGATCGCGGCCACCAGCAGACCCATCCCGGTCCGCATCGTCTGCGGCGACTCGACCGCCGACTCCGCGCGCGGGGTGCGCGGCCGGGCCAGGAAACCGGTCCCGAACGCCTTGACGAAGGTCGCGACGGCCAGCCCGGCGGTCAGCGCCACCACCGCGACCGCGGCCGGCATCACCAGGGCGGTGGTCACCCCGCCCGCGGACTGCCCGTGCACCAGCGCCTGCAGCAGCAGCCACTCGCTGACGAACCCGTTGCCGGGTGGCAGGGCCGCGGCCGCCAACGCCCCGACTGCGAACAGTGCCGTGGTCCTCGGCATCCGGGACACCAGGCCGCCGAGGGCGTCGAGGTCGCGTTGCCCGGTCGCCCGCAGCACCGAGCCCGCGCCGAGGAACAGCAGCCCCTTGAAGGTCGCGTGGTTGAGCGTGTGCAGCAGGGCGGCCACGTAGGCCACCGCCGCCAGGTCGTCCCGGCCGGACCCGGACAGCAGCTGCCCGGCCCCCACCCCGACCAGGATCAGCCCGACGTTCTCGGTCGTGGAGTAGGCCAGCAGCCGCTTCAGGTCGGTGGCCACGACGGCCATCAGGATCCCGTACAGCGCCGAGGCCGCCCCCGCCGCGAGGATGACCAGCCCCCAGTACCGCGAGTGCAGGCCGAGCAGCTGCACCCCCACCCGCAGCAGCCCGTACACCCCGAGCTTGACCATCGCCCCGGACATCAGCGCGGACACGTGGCTGGGTGCCTCCGGATGCGCCCGCGGCAGCCAGACGTGCAGCGGGACCATTCCCGCCTTGGACCCGAAGCCGATCAGCGCCAGGGCCGCGACCACGGCGTAGGTGACAGGGTCCAGCCCGCCCGCGGCGGCGTGCAGCGCGGCGAAGTCACCCGAGCCGGCCCTGCCGACCAGCACCGCGAAGCAGCCGAGGATGGCCAGGAAGCCTAGCTGCGTCATTCCCGCGTACCACAGCGCGGCGCCACGCACGGCGGGATGCCCCCGGTGCTCGGTGAGCACCAGCAGCGCCGAGGTGACCGCCATCAGCTCCCAGCCGAACAGGAAGGTGACCGCGGTGTCGGCCACCGCGACCAGTTGGAGGCTGGCGACGAACACCGCGAACGAGGCCCACGCGGTCCGGGACCCGGCGGGGGAGGGCCCGTGGTGGGCACCCCCCGGGGCGGTGTAGCCGATCCCGTAGATCGCCGCCGCCGTCGCCACCAGCCCGATGACCAGCAGGAACACCCCGGACAGGGCGTCCACCCGGACGCCGGTGCCCAGGGCCGGGGCCACCGCGGCCACCGAGGCGCTGAGCCGGTGCCCGGCCAGGGCCAGGCCGCCGGCCACCGCGGACCCGGCACCCAGCAGCGCCGTGAGCGGTCCGGCCAGCTCGGCACGCCATCGCGCGGACGGCAGGCAGCCGGCCACGGGGGCGGCCACGGCCAGGACGGCCTGGACTGTCAGTAGCGTGGCCAGCGGATCAGCCGTGGGAGCCGTCATCGTCCGGTCACCCCGCGCAGGGCCTCGACGATCGCCTCCGGCCGGGGCGGACAGCCGGCCACCTCGACGTCGACCGGCACCACGTCCGACACCGGCCCGGCGACCCCGTAGCCCCCGGCGAACACGCCGCAGTTGCGGGCGCAGTCCCCGAGCGCGACGACGACCGACGGCCGGGGCGCCGCCTCGTAGGTCCGGCGCAGCGGCTCGGCGAGATTGTGGGTGACGGCACCGGTGACCAGGATCAGGTCGGCATGCCGGGGGGAGGCCACCAGCCGGGCCCCGAACCGCTCGGCGTCGTACACCGGGCCGAAGGCCGAGGCGACCTCGATCTCGCAGCCGTTGCAGGAGCCGGCGTCGACGTGCCGCACCTGGACCGAACCGCGCAGCACCGGTGCGGGCACCGGTCCGGTGGCGGCCGGTCCGGCGGCCTCGGTCATCCGGCCCACACGGCGCAGCCTGCGGGCGAGTCTCAACATGACGTGTACGACCCCTCGTGCCCATCCCCGTCGGCTGGTCGCCAGCTGCACCGCCCGGCAGCTCTGGCCGCTACCGGGTCACCGCGCGCACCTTCGCGCGCCGTCCTGTCTGCGTTGATCGGCGGCACCGGCCGTCGCACTGAGCGCCGATGCCTGCCCTTTTCGCCCCGCCCGCACCCTCGTTGGTCCGGCCGGGGGACGGTCAGGGACCGCCGGGCGAGTTCTGCCCGCCTGCGGGCTCCGGTACGGGCGCCGGTTCGGCCCGCAGATCCGCCAGCACGTCGGCGGTGTGCGCGAGCCGGCGGATGAGCAGGGAGCGGGCGGCCGCGAGCAGGCCGGCCACTGCGGGGTCGGCGATCCGGTACAGCACCCGGCTGCCACTGCGGACCCCCGTGACGAGTCCCGCGCGGCGCAGCACGGCCAGCTGCTGGGACAGGTTGGACGGCTCGAGCCCGACCTCGGGCAACAGTTCCGCCACCGACATGTCCCGCTCCACCAGCAGTTCCAGGATCCGTACCCGGGACGGATGCCCCAGCGCCTTGAACAGTGCTGCCTTGATCTCGTAGAGCGGGAGGGCTGTCCCGGGCTCCGATGCTGCCACGAGTTCATGCTTACACAAAACTATGACTTGAAAGAAGCTTCAAACCACCGGATTTGCCCGGTGTCGCACCCCCTGATGCAGCGGTGTCGGGACGCTGCGGCCGCCGGGACGGACCGCCCGGACCACCCCGCCCCGACCTGCACCCGACCTGCGCCCTGACCAGGGGTGATCCGGTCCGGAATGCGCCGCCGCCCGCCCGCGTTGCCTCCCAGGCGGGAACACGGCACCGGCCGCGCCGACCGCCGTCCGCCCGCGGGGTGCTGGCGGTGGGCGGGCCGCAGGCGGACGAAGGAGCGCGCGTGCTGGTCTCGATGGCGGACGATCTCCCGGCGGCGGCCCTGGCCGGTCAGGCTCAGGCCGCGTCATGGGACGGTGATCCGGGCGCCCGGCGGCTAGGCTCGAGGTCGATGAGCGACGAGACGGGTCGCGCCCCCGCGACCGAGACCTCCGACGAGCGCGCCGCGCGCTTCGAGCGGGACGCCCTGCAGTACCTCGACCAGCTCTACTCCGCCGCGCTGCGGATGACCCGTAACCCGGCCGACGCGGAGGATCTCGTCCAGGAGGCCTTCGCCAAGGCGTTCGCCTCGTTCCACCAGTACGAGCCCGGCACGAACCTCAAGGCCTGGCTGTACCGGATCCTCACCAACGCCTACATCAACAGCTACCGCAAGAAGCAGCGCGAGCCCCAGCAGTCCCAGGCCGACGAGATCGAGGACTGGCAGATCGCGCGGGCGGAGTCGCACACCTCCTCGGGTCTGCGCTCGGCGGAGGCGGAGGCGCTGGACCGGCTGCCCGACTCCGACGTCAAGGAGGCGCTGCAGCAGATCCCGGAGGACTTCCGGATCGCCGTCTACCTGGCCGATGTCGAGGGCTTCGCCTACAAGGAGATCGCCGACATCATGGGCACGCCGATCGGCACGGTGATGTCCCGGTTGCACCGCGGGCGACGCCAGTTGCGGGCCCTGCTGGAGGACTACGCCCGTGAGCGTGGCCTGGTCGGTGCGGGCACGGGTCCCGAGGGTGGTGCGGAATGAGCTGCGGGAACCCGCATGAGACAAAGTGCAGCGAGGTGCTGGACCGGGTCTATGAGTACCTGGACGGCGAGATGGACCAGCACGACCTCGCCAAGATCCGCCAGCATCTGGAGGAGTGCCGCCCCTGCCTCAGCCAGTACGACATCGATCTGGCGATGAAGGCCCTGCTGCGGCGCAGCTGCACCTGCGAGCCCGCCCCGCAGGAGCTGCGGGCACGGATCCTGATCCGGATCACCGAGGTTCGGGCCCGGCTCGGCAGCTGAGCGGGCCCTGTTCGGCGGTTGAGCGGCCCTGTTCGGCAGCTGAGTGGGACGCCAAACGGCGCGGGTGCGGCGTTCGGGCGGCCACCCCGGCGGTTTCCCTGCCGGGTGACTGCCGGAACGCCGCACCCGGCGCCGGTACGGACGTCCTCAGGCGTTGGGACGGCGTCCGTGGTTGGCGGCGTTGCCCTTGCGGGCGCGGCGGCGGCGGGCGCGCTTGCTCATGGTCGATCCTCCTGGGTGGTCTGCCCGGGGCGGGCGCCTGCCCGGCGCAGCGCGCGGGCGGCCCCTCATCCTCGCACAGCCACCCCGGCCGGCCGTGCTCACGGGCGGCCGCCGGGCGTCCGATCCACAGCGGGTGAGCGAGCCAGCCG
>DASTGO010000516.1:0-2653 GCA_035719045.1 Kineosporiaceae bacterium
CACGGCCCGCAGCGGCACGGCGCGCCGGACCACCAGGGGCCGGGCCGCGGGCACCGGGACCGCCGCGGGCACCGGGACCGCCGCGGAGACCGAGCCCACGGCGGGCAAAGGGACTCCCGCGCCCACCACCCCGGCGACCCCCGTGGCCGGCATCGGCACGGCCTCCGCGAAGCCCATGAGCACGGCCCTCGTGAGCACGGCCACGCCTCCGGCTCCCCGGCCGTTTGCCCCGCTGCGGCAGCCGGCCGCCGCGACACCGAACGGTGCGGTGGTCTTCGACGCCGCCCGCTTCCCCGACCGTTTCCTGGACCGGGAACTGTCCTGGCTGGCGTTCAACGAGCGGGTCCTCCAGCTCGCCCGCGACCCGGACCTGCCGCTGCTGGAACGGGCCCGCTTCCTGGCGATCTTCGCCAGCAACCTCGACGAGTTCTTCATGGTCCGGGTGGCCGGTCTCAAGCGCCGGATCGCCACCGGCCTGGCCGTCACCGCCGCGAGCGGCCTGGAGCCCCGGCAGGTCCTGGAGGGGATCAGCCGCCGCGCCCATGAGCTGCAGGAACTGCACGCGGACGTGTTCCGTGCCGAGGTCGCACCGGCACTGGCCGACTACGGGATCACCCTGGTGCACTGGGACGCCCTGGCCGAGGAGGAACAGGAGCGGCTGCACGCCTTCTTCCGGGACCAGGTGTTCCCGGTGCTCACCCCGCTCGCGGTGGACCCGGCGCACCCGTTCCCGTACATCTCGGGCCTGTCCCTGAACCTCGCGGTCATCCTGCGCAATCCGGTGACCGAGAAGGAGCACTTCGCCCGGGTCAAGGTGCCGCCGCTGCTGCCCCGGTTCATCGCGGTCGACTCCGACGGCGCCACCCAGGCCCGGTTCGTGCCGCTGGAGGACGTCATCGCCGTCCACCTCGACCAGCTGTTCCCGGGGATGGAGGTGCTGCAGCACCACACCTTCCGGGTCACCCGCAACGAGGACCTGGAGGTCGAGGAGGACGACGCCGAGAACCTGCTGCAGGCGCTGGAGAAGGAGCTGCTGCGCCGCCGGTTCGGCCCGCCGGTCCGCCTCGAGCTGGCCGACGACGTCGACCCCCATGTGCGGGACCTGCTGGTCCGCGAGCTCGGGGTGAGCGAGGCCGAGGTCTACCAGCTGCCGGAGCCGCTGGACCTGCGCGGGCTCAACGTGGTCGCCGACCTCGACGTCCCGGAGCTGCGGTACCCGAAGTTCGTCCCGAAGACCCACCGGCACCTCAACGAGGTGGAGACGGCCAAGCCCAGCGACGTCTTCGCCTCCATGCGGGACCGGGGCATCCTGCTGCACCACCCCTACGACTCGTTCTCCACCAGCGTCCAGGCCTTCCTGGAGCAGGCGGCGGCCGACCCGAAGGTGCTGGCGATCAAGCAGACCCTGTACCGGACCAGCGGCGACTCCCCCATCGTGGACGCCCTGATCGACGCCGCCGAGGCCGGCAAGCAGGTGCTCGCCCTGGTCGAGATCAAGGCCCGGTTCGACGAGCAGGCCAACATCAGCTGGGCCCGCAAACTGGAGCAGGCGGGCGTGCACGTGGTGTACGGGATCGTCGGGCTGAAGACGCACGCCAAGCTGAGCCTGGTGGTCCGGCAGGAGGGTGACGGGTTGCGCCGGTACTGCCACGTCGGCACCGGCAACTACAACCCGAAGACCGCCCGGCTGTACGAGGACATGGGCGTGCTCACCTGTGACCCGCAGGTCGGGGAGGACCTCACGAAGCTGTTCAACCAGCTCTCCGGCTACGCCCCGAAGACGGCCTACCGGCGGCTGCTCGTCGCGCCGCGGTCCCTGCGCAGCGGCCTGCTGGACCGGGTGGACCGCGAGGTCGCCCACCACCTGGCCGGCCGTCCCGCGGCGATCCGCTGGAAGATGAACTCGATCGTCGACGAGGTGCTCATCGACGCGCTGTACCGGGCCTCGCAGGCCGGGGTGCCGGTGGACGTCCTGGTCCGGGGGATCTGCGCGATCCGGCCGGGAGTGCCGGGGCTGAGCGAGAACATCCGGGTGCGCAGCATTCTCGGCCGGTTCCTGGAGCACTCCCGGGTGTTCTGGTTCGGCGGCGGCGGGGAGCCGACCGTGTACATCGGCAGCGCCGACCTCATGCACCGCAACCTCGACCGCCGGGTGGAGGCCCTGGTCCGGCTGCGCGATCCCGGCCACCTCACCGAGATCGACGACCTGCTCACCCTCGCCATGGACCCCGGCACGGCGTCCTGGCACCTGACCCCCGAAGGGGCCTGGGTCCGCCACACCGCGGCCGCGGACGGCACCCCGCTGCGGGACCTGCAGACCTACCTGATCTCCAACCGCCCGCGCCGTCGCGGGACCCGCCGGCGGTGACCGGAGACCCCAGCCCCGCGCCCGACGACCCGCCCGTGCCGGAGATGGTGCGTGCCGCGGGCGTGATCTGCTGGCGTCCTGCCCGGGAACGCAGGCGGGACCGGGGGTCCACCGGCACCGACGGCACCCACCGGCCGGACCCGGACCTGGAGGTCCTGCTCGTCCACCGGCCGCGCTACGACGACTGGTCGTGGCCGAAGGGCAAGCTGGAGCCCGGGGAGTCGCTGCCGGAGTGCGCCGTCCGGGAGACGGCCGAGGAGACCGGCGCCCGGGTCGTGCTCGGCC
>DASTGO010000517.1:0-4120 GCA_035719045.1 Kineosporiaceae bacterium
GCCACCGTGGACCCCTTGGGGACGCTCGTGGAGTACCCGGAGGCGTGCGCGCCGACCGCGGGGACGGTGCTGCCGGACCGGTAGAACACCCACGTCCCGCCGTGCCCGCCACCGCCCTTCCCGTCGTCGCATTTGTCGTCGTTGACCCGCCGCTGCGTCTGCGGGTCGACACACACCCCCCGGTAGTCCGGGTTACCGCCACTGCACCCGGACAGGGCTGCCGCGGTGACGATCGTGACGACCGCGACAGCCGCCGACCGACGCCTCTTGGCGGTCACTTGTGCGTCCCTCCGGTCGTGTTGGCCTTCGGCGCAGGTGACGTCGTCGTCGGCTTCAGGGTCGCCTTCGGCGGGGCCTGCGGGACGCGCCTCAGCGTGCTCGTCGAGGGGGTCACGGTGACGGTGCGGACCGGCTGTGTGACGTGGATGTCGACGTCGGGGCCGTCGTCCACCTGCTCGGAGCTGGTGCCGGGGTCGGCGGGGGTGTCTCCCGAGCAGGCCGCCGTGAGGGCGGCGACGGTGGCGAGGGTGGCGAGGGTGGCGGCGGCCGTGACGAGGACGGCCGCGGTGCGGTGTCGCAAGGTGTGGCTCCTGGATATCGGGTTGGTGACGTCTCGCTCTGACGTCAGTGCTGGTGCTTGGTGACGGGGTCGGAGTCGACCGCTTCGATTCGCATCCCATCGTGCACCGGTCGGCCTTCCGAGTCGACGACCACCACGAACATCCCCGATGCTCCAGGGGCTTCGACGTCGATGGTCCACCGGTCCTGGCCGGAAGGTTCGACGTGCACGACTCCGCCAGCCCACGGGGCATCGTCGATCTCCCGCCCGACGGCGACCGTCTGACCGACCTCGTACGGGGATGGAGTCGCCTGCGGCCCCGCTGGTTCCACCTGCTCCATGGTGGTGGCGACCGGTCTCGGCCCCTGCCCGTCCCAGGGGACGGCGTGCCCGGCGGCGATCAAGTCGGTGACGAGGTCGGCGCCGTCCGGCCCGATGATCGTGGCGAGCCACCGCCCGTACTTCTCCCGGGAGTCCTTCAACGTGCGGACCTGGAGCAAGTGGCGGTCCGCGAACCAGTCCCGGACGAACAGTGCTGCGGCCTTCCCCTCGGGGGTGCGTTTCTCGGGTGCGTTGCATCCGGCGAGCCGGAACCGGTCCCGGAACGACAGGCGGAACCCCAGGTCGATGGTCAGGTCGACGGTGTCGCCGTCAACGACCCCGGCGAGGGTGGCGGTGTACTCGAAGGTCATGACGCGACCGCCTCTGGCGCCAGGGATTCCCACCCGTCGATCAGGGCGGTGAGCGCGTCCAGGCCTTCCGTCTGCTGGCCCGCGTCAAGCAGGTTCTCGACGTTCACGAGGGCGGCCAGCACGGACCCGAGGGTCACCGGGGTGAGCCCCAGGGTGCCGATCCGCGTGGACACCTCGTCCCGGCGTGTGCCGACGACCCGCAGGAAGTGGTGCCGGGCCTCCTCCTTGCGGGCCGTGTTGCGGCGCTCCGCCAGGTACTCCCGGGTCGGTGGGGCAGGCGGGGTGGGCTTCTTCGCGTCCAGGGCGGCCCGGTCCCGGGCGATGTGCGCACGCACTTCACCTTCGAGCCGGACCAGGACCCGCAGCCAGTGGGCCACGTTGGCGGGTTCGGCGAGCATCGCCACCTCCGCGGGGGTGGCTTCCCCGCGCAGTTCGCGTTCGACGACGTCCCGGAACGGGTCGTCGACCCCGGGGGCGCGGCCGCGCGGCTTCGGGACGGGCATTCTGCTGGTGGTCATCCTGTGGTCCTTCCTGGCGTTCACGCTGGGCGCTACGTGGCCCGCTGATCTGATCCACGACCGGCGTGGCGTTCCGCTTGAGGGGACGGCTTCACTGCTCGCCCAAGGGCAGCGGGAGGCAGTCTTGGCTCAGCCGGCGGGCGGCCTCCTCGCACTGCGACTCGCGCATCTCGATGCCGATGCAGCGGCGCCCGGTCGCGCGGGCCGCGTCGATCGTGGACCCGGACCCGGAGAACGGGTCGAGCACCAGGCCCCCTGGCGGGCACCCGTACGTGATGAGGGGCTCGAGCAGGCCGGTGGGCTTCTCGGTCTCGTTGATCGCCCGGCCGTGCATGTTGCGCGCGTAGACGACGGACCGCATGAGGCGGGGACCGCCGTCCTCGACGGTGTACGTTCTAGGCCCTGTCGCCCCGTGCCAGTGGGCGGGCCTGGCCTTGTGCCGGACCGTGCGGGCGATGGCGTCCGGTGTGGTGGGTGTCTGGTGGTGCACCGTGGACCAGTCGCCCCGATACCAGTGGAGGGCGTGCTCGTGGACGCGCTTGAACCGGTCGGTCTGGGAGCCGGTCCCGTTCTGCTTCTCCCACACGACGTCCTGGGAGAGCCGCCACCGGGCGAACTCGCTGCCCCGTTCGAGGAACATCCTCATGCTTCCGAAGCACCACATGCTGTCCGCGATATCGGCGATCAGGTCGGGCCAGCCGTCCGGCCACCTGTCCCAGGACAGGTCGGTCTCCTGGTACGGCGGGTCAGCGACGATGAGGTCCGGGCGCACGTCGAGGGAGGGAAGGATGTCCTCGAAGCGGCCCAGGTAGAGGGCGTTGACGCCGTCCGTCCAGTACGGCCGCACCGATCCCGCGATGGCGGATCTCTGCTCAGGCAGCATCCGGGAACGCCTTCCGGATGGCGGCGAGCACGGCGGGGGCTGGCACCCACGGGCCCAACCGTCCGACGCTGGGGACGACGTCCGGCAGGGCGGTCACGTCGGTGAGCACGTGATGCCAGACCGGGCCGTCCCCGTCGGCGGGCCAGATCCCCCACGGGGAGGCGCAGCAGCCGGGCACCGCCTGGTGCCGGGACGTGACCCGCATCAGCCCGATCACCCCGCCCGAGGGCAGGGTGATCCCGTGCGGGCCGTCGAGCAGGGAAGCCACCTGGGGGTGGTGTCCGGCGTCCCGGTCCCAGCCCTTCCCGGCGTGCAGCAGGTACACGCCGGTCGGCCACGGCCGGGGCCGGTTCTCGACGTCCTTCCCGCCGTGCAGGATCGCGGTCGCCCACGGCTGACGGACGGTCATCCCGCGGGCGTGCAGCAGCTCGGCGAGGACGCCTGACACGGTGTCACGCATGGGCGGCACCGGGTACCGGTCCATGGACGGCATCCGGGCCGTTCCCACGAACCTGGGGCCCACGTAGGCCATATCGAGGGTGACGGGCGGCTCCTGCCTGCCGTCGGCGACCAGAACCCACCAGGCGACCACATTGCCCGGGTCGGCGTCGAGAGAGACGAGCATGGTGGTGGCCTTGTCACCCGGGGTCACTTCGACGATCGAGACCGGCGCGGGCAGGGCGGTGAACCCGCCCGTGACGGTGAGGATGGCCCGCCGGCCGACCGCGTCACTGTCCACGTTGGGGCCGTTAGAGGTGTGCGGGATGGTCACGGCGGCCGTCAGGTAGCCGACGCCATCCCGGACGGTGAAGGCCTGCTCGTCACCGCTCACCGAGCAACCTCGGTGGTCTCGGCGGCGCGGGTGACGGCCTGCAGGCGCCCGATAAGGGCGGGAAGCGTCACAGTCGCCAACTGGTGCGCGGTAGCGGCCGACTCCGGGTCGGTGGGCTTGTCGACGACGGAGCGGACCAGGGTCAGGATGTCCTTGACGTCGAGCGGGGTCAGCACGGAGGCGACGATCCGCTGGAGGGCGGCGGGGTCGCTGGTGACGTCGACGACCACTGTGCCGGACGGGGCGGCCTTCTCGTCGCCCGGCTCGGTCCAGCCGGACTCGCGTAGCAGGTTGAGGATCGCCCGCGCCTTCTCCCGCGGGGCGCCCATCCCGCAGTCCGCTCTGGGCTCGGTGCAGGTGTGGGTGATGATCTGGCCGATCGCGTTGACGGTCGGGTCACCGGGGCCGCCTGGGGCCGCCTTGTCCGTGCCGACCCCGAGCTCGTGGAGGGTGCCCTCCCAGGTGTCCTGGGCGATGGCCGCCGGGCCGAGCACGAACAGCAGCGCGGCGAGCAGGGGGTACGTCTTCCACCACGGAGTGCCTGTGAACAGGTCCTGTGCGATGGCGTCCCGGTCCCGCATGAGCCGCCGCACGGTCACGCAGACGAGGGCGAAGTGGGCGACGAGGAACGCCACC
>DASTGO010000518.1:0-5316 GCA_035719045.1 Kineosporiaceae bacterium
TGCGTCGATGTGGCCGGGAGTTGTGACAGCACTCGGTGACCGTGTGTCCGTTGCTTGGGCGAGGGTGTGGGCACCCGTGCTGTGCTAGGGGCATGAGCGGTCTGCTCGGCCTTCCCGAGGGAGTCCGCGCCTGCCTGTTCGACCTCGACGGTGTGATCACCCGGACCGCCGTGGTCCATGCCCGGGCGTGGAAGGACATGTTCGACGCGTTCCTGGGGCGGTGGTCCGCCCGTCACGGCCGGCCCTTCGTCCCCTTCGACCCCGACGCCGACTACGGCCGCTACGTCGACGGTAGGACCCGGCTCGACGGCACCCGCGGCTTCCTGGCCGCCCGCGGCATCCGGCTGCCCGAGGGCGGTCCCGACGACCCGCCGGGGGCCGAGACCGTCCAGGGCCTCGGCAACGCCAAGAACGAGCTCGTGCTGCGCCGGATCCGCGAGGACGGCGTGGACGTGTACCCGGACGCCGTGACCTTCCTGCACAGGGCGCGCGGGGCGGGGCTGGCCACCGCCGTGGTCTCGTCCTCCGCCAACACCGCCGAGGTCCTGCGGGTCACGGGCCTGGAACCGCTGTTCGACGCCCGGATCGACGGGCAGGTCGCCCAACGGCGCGGGCTGGCCGGCAAACCCGCCCCGGACACCTTTCTCGCCGGTGCCGCCGCGCTCGGTGCCCCGGCCCGGGACGCGACCGTGTTCGAGGATGCCCTGGCCGGGGTGGAGGCGGGTCGTGCCGGCGGGTTCGCCCTGGTGGTGGGGGTGGACCGGGTCGGGCACGGGCATGGGGACGGCCTGCGGGCGCACGGTGCGGACGTCGTGGTCACCGACCTCACCGACCTGCTGGAACTCCCCGACGCCAGGGAGCGGTCATGACCGAGTTGTCCGAACCGGTGTCCGAACCGGAGGCCGGGGCGGCGACCGACCGGTCGGGCTGGGTGCGGCAGATCGCCCCCTCGGACGCGGCCGGGGCGCCGGGAGTGCCGGACGAGCGGCAGGCCGCCGAGGAGGACGACGACGGGGCCGGGCCGCTGACGGAACACCCCGAGGGCGGCGGAGTGCACGAGGGGGTCGGCGGCCAGGCGGCGCTGACGGTCGAGGCGTGGACGGTCCGGGAGACCCAGCTGCGGCTGGACGTGCTGGCCCGGACCGAGTCGGTCTTCGCCCTGTCCAACGGCCATGTCGGGCTCCGCGGCAATCTCGAGGAGGGCGAACCCCACGGCCTGCCCGGGACCTACCTGAACTCCGTGTACGAGCGCCGGCAGCTGCCCTACGCCGAGGCCGGCTACGGCTACCCCGAGTCGGGGCAGACGGTCATCGACGTCACCAACGGCAAGATCATCCGGCTGCTGGTGGACGACGAACCGTTCGACGTCCGCTACGGCCGCCTGCACCGGCACGAGCGCTGGCTGGACCTGCGGGCCGGGACGCTCAACCGGGTCGCGGACTGGCGTTCCCCGGCCGACCGGATGGTCCGGATCAGCACCTGCCGCCTGGTCTCGCTGACCCACCGCTCGGTGGCCGCGATCGCCTACGAGGTCGAGCCGCTCGACGAACCCGCCCGGGTGGTGCTGCAGTCGGAACTGGTCGCCAACGAGGAGCTTCCCCGCCCGGGTGCCGACCCGCGGGTGGCCGCCGTGCTGGAGGCTCCGCTGGAACCCGTGGAGCACGACGCCCAGGGCACTCGGCTCACCCTGCTGCACCGGACCCGCCGCAGCCGGATCGGCGTCGCGGTGGCCGCCGACCACGTCGTCGAGGTCCCGGACGGGGTGGACGTCCGGGTGAGCTCGGAGATCCGGTCGGACTGGGGACGGGTCACCGTGACTGCGATGCTGCAGCCGGGGGAGCGCCTGCGGCTGCTGAAGTTCATGAGCTACGGCTGGTCGTCGCTGCGCTCCGTGCCGGCCCTGCGCGACCAGGCCGCCGCGGGACTGACCGGAGCCATGCACACCGGCTGGGAAGGGCTGCTGACCGAGCAGCGGCAGTTCCTCGACACCTTCTGGGCCGGGGCCGACGTCGAGGTGGACGGTGATCCGGAACTGCAGCAGGCGGTGCGGTTCGCCCTGTTCCACGTGCTGCAGTCCGGGGTCCGGGCCGAGGAGCGGCCGATCGCGGCCAAGGGGCTGACCGGTCCCGGCTACGACGGGCACTGCTTCTGGGACACCGAGTCGTTCGTGCTGCCGGTGCTCATGCACACCTGGCCGCACGCCGTCGCGGACGCCCTGCGCTGGCGGCACGCCACCCTGCCCACCGCCCGGGACCGTGCCCGCCAGCTCGGCCTGCGCGGGGCGGCGTTCCCCTGGCGGACGATCAACGGCCGGGAATGCTCCGGCTACTGGCCGGCCGGGACGGCGGCCTTCCACATCAACGCCGATATCGCCGACGCCGTGATCCGCTACCACCACACCAGCGGCGACGAGGAGTTCGACCGTGAGGTCGGGCTGGACCTGCTGGTGGAGACCGCCCGGCTGTGGGCGTCCCTGGGCCACTTCGACGCCAACGGCGACTTCCGGATCGACGGGGTCACCGGCCCCGACGAGTACAGCGCCCTGGCTGACAACAACACGTACACCAACCTGATGGCCCAGCGGAACCTGCGGGCAGCGGTGGTGGCGGCGGGCCGGCACCCCGTCCGGGCCGCCCGGCTCGGGGTCGGCGGGCCGGAGATCGCACGCTGGCGGGAGTGCGCGGACGCGATCACCATCCCGTACGACGCCGTCCGCGGGGTGCACATGCAGTCCGAGGCGTTCACCCACCACCAGGTCTGGGACTTCGCCGGCACCCGCCCCGAGCAGTACCCGCTGCTGCTGCACTTCCCGTACTTCGACCTGTACCGCAAACAGGTGGTCAAGCAGGCGGACCTGGTGCTGGCCATGCACCTGCGCGGGGACGCCTTCACCGCCGAGCAGAAGGCGGCCAACTTCGCCTACTACGAGGCCCTCACGGTCCGGGACTCGTCCCTGTCGGCCTGTACCCAGGCGGTGATCGCGGCCGAGGTCGGCTGCCTGGACCTGGCGTACGCCTACGCCTGCGAGGCGGCCTTCATGGACCTGCACGACCTGGAGAGCAACACCCGCGACGGTCTGCACACCGCCTCGCTGGCCGGGGCCTGGATCGCGATGGTCGCCGGGTTCGGCGGGATGCGCGACTCCGGGCCGTTGCTCTCCTTCGCGCCGCGGCTGCCCGAGCAGATCAGGCGGCTGGCGTTCACCCTGCTGCAGTGCGGCCGCCGGCTGCGGGTGGAGACCGACGGCCGGACGGCCACCTACCGGCTGGTCGACGGCGAGGGGACGCTGGACCTGCTGCACTACGGCGAGCCGGTCCGGGTGTCCGGGGCCGGGGCCGTGACCCTCGGCATCCCGCCGCCGCCGCCGGCGCCCATGCCGATCCCGCCACCAGGGCGGGAGCCCCGCCGCCGCAAGCCGCCCGTCGAGGTCGGCGTGCGCGGCACGGTCCGGCGGCCGTAGTCCCGGTCCGGGCGGCGGCCGCCCGGGGGTTGCCGGGTCGTCGGGTCTGCGGGCGGTCCCGGGGTGGCCGGGTGGGTGGGTCGTCTGGGGTGGCCGGGGCGGCGGGCTCAGGGTTGCATGAGCCGGGGCGAATCCGGCGGATCGTCCGCAGCCGGTCCTGCATACCCTGCGGCGCCGCCGGGGGCGTTCCGTGCGTCGTCCCGTCAACCTGTGGAGGACCCATGCCCACCCGCACCGCCGTCACGACCTGGTCCGGCACCCTGCAGGAGGGGGCCGGGACCGTGGAACTGAGCAGTTCCGGTCTCGGTCGTTACGACGTCTCGTTCCCGAGACGCGCCGCCGACACCGCAGACGGGACCACCAGCCCCGAGGAGCTCATCGCCGCGGCGCACAGCTCCTGCTTCGCCATGCAGTTCTCCGCCCTGCTCGCCCAGTCCGGGGGGACGCCGACGGGGATCACCGTCCGAGCTGATGTCACTCTCGGGCCCGACCCGGCGGGCGGCCTGCGGATCTCCGGGATCCGGCTGACCGTGCGCGGCAGCGCGGACGGCGTCGACGAGGGCACCTTCGTCAAGGCGGCGGAACAGGCCAAGGCGGGCTGCCCGGTGAGCAAGGCCCTCGCCGGCACCGAGATCACCCTGGACGCGGCCCTCGGCGTCTGAGTCGAGCCGTCCCGATCCGCCGAGGGTCCCGGCCTGCCGGGCCCCGATCCGCCGGGCCGTCCCGATCCGCCGGGGGCCCGGATCGGCGGTTCCTGACCGGCGGAACGGATCGGCGGGAGCGACCCCCGGGACCGGGACGGTCCGGACGGTGCCGCCCTGCAGGTGAGCAACCGCGCAGTCGACTCATCCGGTGCAACACGGGATGATCGCGGCGTGGGGGAGGACGATGCCCGAACGGCCGGCCTGATCCGGGCGATCCGCGAGGTCACCGTCGAGGAGTTCCGGGTCGCGGACTTCCGGTGCGAGCGGGACACCCGGCTGGGCCGGCAGCTGCTCTTCCTGCTCAGCAGCACGGAGTGGACCCGGCGCACCACGGAGCTGGTCGAGATCACCCGGGTGCGCTCGGTGGACACCGAGGTGGTCGTCGACGTCGACCTCTCCTACGCCGTCCACTCCGGGTTCAGGCCGGACGGGGACCGGGTCTGGCTGCCGATCCTCACCATGGCCGCCTCCGATGCCCACGGGACGCCCGATCACCCGGCACACCGCAACGGCCGCCGTCGGGACCGCCCCGACGAGCCTGAGCCCCCGCTGCCGGGACCGGCCGACCCGATGACCAGCCTGGAGGTCACCGACGCGGCCGGCGCGCGGGTGCCGAAGGTTCCGCAGAGCGAGGTGCAGCGCTGGATCGCCGCCGCGGTGGCGGAGCTGCTGCTCAACCGGCTGCCCCGGGTCCCCTCCTCGGACGGCTCCTCGACCGGCCGGGACGAGCTGGTCCTGCTGGCCGCGGCGATCCGGCGGCTGCTGTCCGGCTCTCCCGCGACCGGATCCGGGCCGGGTGACGTCACGGCGGACACCCCGCGGGCCCGGACCGGCGAGCGGATCGAGGCGGCCCGGACCCTGCTGCTGGGTGCCGTGGTCGCGGACCTGTCCCGGGCTCGCCCGGCGCTGCGGTCCCGGCTCGGTGACCTGCTCGCCGCGGTCCTGGACACGGTGTTCGTCGTGGTTGCGGTGGACCGGTCCACCGGGCCGACCTCGTTCGCGATCCGGGTGCCGGCCCGCAGGCTGCGCCGCCGGCACCGGGCGCCGTTGCGGCTGACCCCGCGGGCCCGGCTGCGGATCGACCTGCTCACCGCCTCGGCGAACACCGATCGGCTGATCCGGCTGACCCTGCCCGAGGGAGTCAGCTACCTG
>DASTGO010000519.1:0-3411 GCA_035719045.1 Kineosporiaceae bacterium
GGGTCGGCACGCTCGTCGGCCCTGACATCGACCCCCGGACCGGTGCGCTGCTGTCGATCGCCCAGTTGCAGGCGGCGCTACGCACCGGGGCCATCGGCCGACGACGGCCGGACGCCCTGACCCCCGCAGGCGCCCCGGCGGCGCACCGTCAGCCCCCGGGACCTCCCGTGCGGGCCGACGCGGATCCGCGCACGGGCGGGCAGGGGATCGTCGCGGCACCCGCACGCCCGGCCGTGCCTGCCTGGCTGTCCCGGCTAACCCCGGAGCCGGTGATGGTGGTCGCCGCCCAACCGGGCGCAGGGTGCTCCACCGTGGCGATGGCGATCGCCGACGCGGCCTCGGACCGGGCGACAGTCCACCTGATCGAGGTCGCCGACGCCGCGGGGTCGGGTCTGGCCGCGGCGACTCGGGCCGAGCTCGGCAGCGACCCGGCAGGGCTGTGGAGGCGCGGCCGCCGCGAACAAGTGCTCGTGTCCCGCGCCTGCGACCTGGTCCCCGACCACGCCCCTGACCTCGATGCGGCCGCCACGGCGACCGTGGTGGACCTGGGCCACCCACGCCTGCCGCTGCGCCCGGGCGCCCTCGCCGGCCTGCCGGGACCGGCGGTGGTGGCGGTGTGCCGGGCCAGCATCCCCGGGATCACCCGGCTGGAGGTTCTGCTGGCAGCTGTGCAGCGGCCCGCCCTGGTCGCGGTGATCGGCCCGGCCCGGTGGGCGGGCCCGGTCCGGGCCGTGGTGGGGCCGGGACTGCGCCAAGCCGCCGACGCCGGCGCGGTGGTGCGCATCCCCTGCGACCGGGACCTGGCCATGACCGGCCTGACCGCCCACGACCTGCCCCGCAAGGTCGCCGCCGCCGGTGCCCGGCTGTGGCAGCTGGCCACCGCGGCAGGGACTTCACCGATCCAGCCACACCCAAAACCGCAACAGATATGGACAGGAGAACACCAGTGATCGCCATCGCACAGTTCGCCGGCCGCTTGGCCGCCCCGGTCTGCCCGACCGCACCCTCGGCGGACGCCCAGACCTGGGCGAACAACATCACCGGTTGGGTGGAGTGGGGGGTGCTGGCCGTCTTGGCGATCAGCGTGTTCGCCTCCACCGGGATGTTGGTGTGGGGACGGGTCACCCACCACCCCAAGGGCGCCCGGTTGGGCTTCGACGGGTTGATGATCTGCCTGGTCGGCGCGGTCCTGTACGTGACCGGGTACACGATCATCACCCAGATCATCGGGAAGGGCTGCTGATGCCCGCCCGCCGACCCGGCCCGCGAACCGACCGCCGCGGCGGTGGCCGGCTGTTGATCGCGGCGGCCGCCGGGGTCGCGCTGATGGCCACCGGTCTGGCCCTGGCGGCCCTGCCGGCAGGTGGGTCACCGCAGGTCGCCCCGGGCAGGGCGCCGGTCAGCCGGCCGGTGCCCGGAGACGGGCTGGCGCAGGCCCAGGACGCGATCGCCTCCTCGCCGATGCCGTCGCTGCCGCTGGCCTCGGCCACGCCCGGACCGGTGAGCACCCGTGACCCGGGCACCCCGATCGTCCTGCCGCCCTGCCCCGAGATCGGCCCGGCGGGGGTGGCGACCGGCTGCCCTCACACCCGGGAGGGAGCGATGGCCCAACTGGCGGCCATCGACCAGGCTGCCCTGCAGTCCGGCACCATGGCCGGGGCCCGGGCGGTGATCGCCGGGTGGGCGCAACCGGGCGGCCCGACCACCACCACATGGTCCGGGATCTCCGCGATGGCCTCCCTGCTGGGCGACGGGCGGGTCTCGGCCGGGTCGGCCGTCCCCGTGGTGGTGACCCCACTGATGGGCCTGTTCAAGGGGCAGGTGGGCGCGGACTTCGTCGTGCCGTGCATCGACTTCGAGTTCGACCTCACCCTGGCCCGCACCGCCCGGGTGGGTGCGGCGGACTGCCAGCGGATGGTGTGGACCGGCGACCGGTGGATGATCGGGCCCGGCCCAGAACCGGTGCAGTCGGCGAACGTGTGGCCCGACACCGAGGCCGCGATCAACCTGGGCTACCGGGACCTGTCATGGCAGCACTGACGGTGGCCGCGGTGGCCTCGGGCGCCGCCACCCGGGCCGGCCTCGCCCCGGCGTTCGTCCCGCCCACCCCGGGCGCGGAGTTGGGGTTGGTGAGCCCGTTCGGGTGGCTGCTCGGCACCGCCGTGAACGTCGTCGGCGACTCGCTGACCACGATCCTGTTCGGCGTCTGGCAGGCCGGACTGTGGTTGATGGAACTGGCGTTCCGGGGGATCGACGCCCTGGCCACCCCGGACCTGTCCGCGTCCGGCCCGATCCGCTTCGTCCTGCCGACCACCTTGTGGCTGGGCGGGGCGATGGCCGTGATCATGTTCTTCGTCCAGATCGGGACGGCCTTGGTCCGCCGCGACGGGCAGAGCATGGGCCGGGTCGTGATCGGCCTGGCCCAGTTCGGTCTGGTATGGGCGTGCTTCCTGGGCGTCGGGGCGGGAGTGGTGGCCGCATCCGGCGCGATCGAGCACGGCATCTTGTCGGCGACCTTGCATGTCGACGTGTTGTCGGCCTGGCACGGGTACAAGTCGTGGCCGCGGGAGGTCACCGACACCGCCACCGCCTTCGTCCTGGCGATCACCTCCCTGCTGTTGCTGATCCCCGCATCGTTCGCCGACCTGCTCATCGCCCTGGTCCGCGACGCCTCGATGATCGTCCTGGCGGCTGTCTCGCCGATCGCCGCCGCGGGGCTGCTCAGCGACGTCAGCCGGGCCTGGTTCTGGAAGACCCTGCGCTGGTTCCTGGCGGGCTCGTTCATCGCCCCCGGATCGGCGATGGTGCTGGGGATCGGGGTGGACCTGTCGCAGGGCGTGGTGGCCGGGGCCGGCAGTTCCACGGCCACGTCGGTCGGCACCGGCGTCGTCGGCGCCGTACTGGTCATGGTGGCGGCGGTGATGCCGCTGGCCCTGTTCCGGCTGCTGGCCTTCGTCGATCCCGGAACGCCGTCGGGGGCGGCGATGCGGCAGACGTGGGCGGATACCGGGTCGCTGGCCGGGCGTCTGTTCGGCGGCGGCGGCCCGGCCAGCTCCGGTTCCGGGGCAGCGGCGGCCAGCGACGGCGGTGGTCGATCGCAGGGTGAGGCCACCGCGGGTGCGGCCACCGGGTCGCGGATCGCCGGTGCGCTGGGCCTGTTCGGACATGGCATGCAGCTGGCCACGACGGTCGCCAACCGGGCGGTGGACCTGAGCACCGACATCCTCGGCTCGGCCGGCGTCGGCAACCCCGGCTACAGCATGACCCCGGCAGACGAGCGGGCGCTGCGCGGCCAACGCGGAGGCGACAACACCGCCGGGCAGCAGGGCGGGCAGGACGAGGGACCCGACGGCCCGGCCACGCCGGCGCCGCCCCCGCAGGTGCCCACGCCGGGGCCGGACCCGGCGCCCG
>DASTGO010000520.1:0-6863 GCA_035719045.1 Kineosporiaceae bacterium
TCCGCCGGACGCCGGTGACCAGGCTCGTGCCGACCAAGACCGCCCCGACGACCAGGACCGGCAGTGCGGGCAGCCGGACGGCGGGCTCCCGCCAGAGGGCGACGGGCGCGGTGACCAGCATCAGAGCGAGCCACAGCAGCCCGCCGAGCATGGCCTTCCTCTGGCCCAGCAGCCAGGGCAGTCCGAGGGCGGCGAGGCTGAGGACCAGCGCGCAGCCGAGGGACACCACCTGGCCCACGCTGAACTCCGCCGGCCGGTGGTGGGCGAGGCCGTCGACCGCGGACAGGAGGGTGGGGATGCCGATCATGACGTCCAGGGCGAGCCCGACCAGGCGGTGGGGTCGGATCTCGGGCACCAGGTCCTCGGGCGGACGGTTCGCGACGACCTTGCGTGCGTAGTCCTCGGCGTCTCCGAAGGCCTCCGCCGGGGACTCCCCGCTCTCGGCGCAGTGGCTCTCGACCTCGGCCAGGACCTCGCCGATCCGGTCACCGCGGACGCGGGCCAGCCGGAGCTGCAGGACGAGCGCCTCCCGCCACGGATCGCGCCGGTCCCGCCCGGCCGTTCCCCCGGCCGCTGGGCTCGCGGCCGCGTCATCCCTGGTCATGGACCCTCCCTGTGGATGCGGAATCCTCCCCGAGCACCGCCTCGGTGACGGTGTGGAACTCGCGCCACTGCCGGCGCCGGCGGTCCAGTTCGACGCGCCCGGCCGGGGTCAGCGTGTACTGCTTGCGCCCCGGCCCCGCCTCGCCCGCCTCCCACCGCGCGGTGACCAGGCCGTCGGCCTCCAGTCGCCCGAGCAGGGGGTACAAGGTGCCGCCCTTGACCGTGCCCAGCCCGGCGGCGGAGAGGCGCTGGGCGACGGCGTACCCGTGGGCGGGTCCGGTGTCGAGACAGGCCAGGACGCACAGGGACAGTGCGGCGCGGAGCCACTCCGTCGGCCAGTGGTCCTCGGTCATGGGGTGACCCTAGGAGGTGACTAGTTAGTTAGGCAATCTAGATGGCGGGACTTTCTAGTCACGACCCGTCCGCGGGAAGGAGCCGGTGGCGGGGCGTCAGGTGGGGCGGCCGCCGATCCGGCGGGTCAGCTCGGTGGCCGCGGCCCGGACCCCGGCCACGAGGTCCGCCGGCCAGGACCCGTCGTCGCTCACCGGCTGCCGGCCGTCCGTCCGGGGTCCGCGCACCTCGGCCCGGAAGGTCACGGCGACCCCGGCGGCCGGATGCCCGGTGTGGTCCCGCACGGCGGCGGCCACCGAGGCGAAGCCGAGGGTCACCTCGCCGTCCTCGGTGGCATATCCGCGGGCCCGGACCCCGGTCAGGATCCGGCGAAGTTCGCCCGGGGTGGCCGGGCCGGTCCCGGTCCGCCGGGTGAACGCCGCCCGGTCCGGGAACAGGGCCCGGACCTGGGCCTGGGGCAGTGCCGCGAGGATGGCCCGCCCGCTGGCGGTCAGCTGGGCCGGCAGCCGGACACCGACGTCGGTGACCAGCGGAGGCCGTCCCACCGCCCGCTCCTCGACCAGGTACAGCACCTCCCCGCCGTGCAGCACGGCGAGGTGGGCGGACTGGCCGACCCGGTCCACCAGCCGGGCCAGCACCGGCCGGGCCAGCCGGGTCAGCGGAGCCTGCCGGGAGTACGCCGAGCCCAGTTCGAAGGCGGCGACGCCCAGGCCGTAGCGCTGCTCCTCCGGCAGGTGGACGACGAACCCGTGCCCGGCCAGCACCGAGAGCAGGTGGTACGTGGTGGACCGGGGCAGGGCGAGGTCCCGGGCGATCGCCGCGGCCGGGACCGGGCCGGCCTGGCGGGCCAGATGCGACAGGACCGCCAGCACATGGTCGGCGGCAGGGACCCGGCTGGGCACCCGGACACCGTACGGCCCGCTCCCTGGCCACGGGCCGCGACCTGCCTGACACTCGCGCCGCAACTGCCGCAACTGCCGCAACTGCCCAGCCCCGGGACCGGGTCCGCCACGGCGGCCGGGGACGGGACGTTGGCAGGCGTTGCGTGGCATCGTCGGGTGCACCCGATCCGGAGGAGATCAGATGAGGTACTGGGTCCCGTTCACCCCTGCCGAGGCGCTGCCCCGTCTGGAACGTGCCATGGAGACCTTCGCCGCGGCGCTGGCCACAGGGGAACTGGGCGCCCCGGTGCCGACCTGTCCCGGCTGGGACCTGCGGGCGCTGGGCGACCATCTCGGCAACGTCCACCGCTGGGCCCGTGGCGCGATCGTCGAGGGCCACCCGCAGACCCCTGAGATCGCCTCGCCGAGCGGGCAGCAGGACCTGGTCGACTGGTACCGGGAGAGTGCCGGGCTGCTGCTGGACACCCTGCGCGGGGTGGACCCCGGGCAGGAGTGCTGGACCTTCGGTCCGAAGCCCCGGACGGCGGCGTTCTGGTTCCGCCGTCAACTGCACGAGACGACCATGCACGGTCAGGACGCCGGCCTCGCGGCGGGCGGACCCGCGGCGGCGCTGGATCTCCCGGTCGCGCTCGACGGGGTGCACGAGGTGGCCGGGCTGTTCTTCCCCCGGCAGGTCCGCCTGCACCGGATCGAGCCGCTGGCCCGCGCGCTGGCCGTCGTCCCGTCCGACCCCGATCCTGCGGCGGAGGGTCTGCGCTGGGTGCTCGCCGGGGACGGAACGGGACCCGCCTGCGCGGCGGACGCCCCCGCGGACGTCGAGGTCACCGGACCCGCGGACGTCCTGCTGGACCTGCTCTGGCACCGGGCGGCTCCGGACGACCCCCGGCTGTCCGTCACCGGGGACCGGGGCGCGCTGGACGCCGTGCTGGGGGTGGCCCTCACCTCGTGACCGCGTCCTAGGCCGGGGTCCGGCTGGTGGTGGTGCGGCGGGGCCCGAGGCGGTTGAGGTCAGCCGGTGGTCATGTCGCCGGGCATCTGTGCGCTGAGGTCGCCCGCGTGCCAGAAGCCGTACCCGGCCAGCAGGAGCAGGAGGAGGGCCGCGATGATCGCCGCCCCGGTGATCCCGGTAACCCAGCGCGGGTGGTCGGCCTTCAGGCGGAACAGCGCCAGGCCGGCCAGCAGGAGGGCCGTGGCGGCGAACAGGGCCGTTCCCCTGGCGTACAGCTCGGCAAGTGCCTGCGGGCTCTGGATCCGGTAGGCCGAGCTGTCGAGCAGGAGCGTGGTCTGGTAGCCACCGGTCAGGGCGCACAACTCGACGAGCGCGGCAGCCGGAGCCAGGGCCTCGGGCGCGGTGAGGACGGCGAACACCCGGCGCGGACCGGACCCCGTCACCGCCGGCTCGTGGACATCCCGTTCGCCGCCATCCGGTGAGGACAGCTCCCCGGAGCCTGCGCCGGGCTGCTCGCCGGCGATCGTTGGGTGGGCGTCCAGATCGGCGACGAGATCCCGTCCCACCGGGGCACTGCCGAGCGGGTCGGCCTTCCGGAAATCGGGGTGGGTCCGAGGGCCGTGGTCGCCATCGGCCCCGGCGTCGAGGATCTCCATGCGGTCACTCTAGGGCGTTGTGGACAGGGCAGGCCGTCGAGTGGGTCACCCGCGAGGGCGGGCTCGGCGAGGGGCGGGGATGCGGCAGGGGTGCCGGAGGATGAGGGAGGCCTGACCGGGACCGGGAGGCCGGCGAGGGCCCGCTTGACGAGGGCCCGGGATGCGGCAGGGGTGCCGGACCCGAAGGCCCGGCACCCCTGCGCTACGCCGGAGAGCCGGCGTGGTGATCAGTTCCGGATGCTCACAGCGCCCGGACGTTGGCCGCCTGCGGGCCCTTCGGGCCCTGGGTGACCTCGAACTCGACGCGCTGGTTCTCGTCCAGCGTCCGGTAGCCGTCGGCAACGATCGCGGAGAAGTGGACGAAGACGTCGGCCGCGCCGCCGTCCGGCGTGATGAAGCCGAAGCCCTTCTCGCCGTTGAACCACTTCACGGTGCCCTGAGCCATTCTCATTCTCTTTCTGGGGAGCGGTGCGGGGTCCACCCTGTGCGGACCCCGGGCTGCCGCCGTGCGCGCCCCGCCTCCCGCGACCCGCCCCGGATCACTCCGGCGCGGACGAAAGGCCGCAATCAAGCAGAAACGCCCGGCAGGACCTGCCAGGCGTTCGAGAACGTTCGGGCACTGCAACCGTCAGGAACGCTAGCACGGGGCCCCCGGCTGCGCGAAGGGATGCACCCGGACGGACGCGGCGTGCCCCTGGCGGCTCGCCGCCTGTGCGTCGGGAGAGCGTTTACACGGCCGCCTGTCCCGCCCGCCTCTCCCGGGAGGTGCCCGCGACTCGCTGCCTCCGTCTCGTTTGCCCGTGCCCGCCCGTCCCGCCGCCCGGGGTCCTCCGCCGGGGTGTCGATCCCTGCCTCGCGAGCCGGCACCCGGACCCGGCACCGGCACCCGGACCCGGCACCGGCACCCGGACCCGGCACCGGCACCCGGACCCGACCCGGCACCGGCACCGGCACCGGCACCCGGCACCGGGACCCGAGCCGGCATCCGGGCGTCTGGGATCCCAGACAGGACCTGCCCTGGCAATCCTGGTGGACGGCCCGTCGCTGGTGTCCCATCAGGGGGTGACCCAGCAGACCCAGAAGGTGGCCGCCCGCCCGGTGGTGCTCGGCCCCGAACCACTGACCTTCGAGGACGTGGTCGCCGTGGCCCGCCACGGTGCCCCCGTCGAGCTCGGCGAGACCGCCCGCAAGGAACTGGCTGCCGCCCGGGAGGCGGTGGATGCCCTGGCCGCCGGGGACCGCCCGGTGTACGGGGTCTCGACCGGCTTCGGAGCCCTGGCCAACCTGCACATCCCGGTGGAGCAGCGGGAGCGCCTGCAGCGCAGCCTGGTCCGCTCGCACGCCGCCGGCACCGGACCGGCCGTGGAGCGTGAGGTGGTCCGGGCGCTGATGTTGTTGCGCCTGCACACCATGGCCACCGGCCGGACCGGGGTCCGCCCGGGCACGGCACAGGCCTACGCCGACCTGCTCAACGCCGGGATCACGCCGGTCGTGCACGAGTACGGCTCCCTCGGCTGTTCCGGGGACCTGGCTCCGCTGGCCGCCTGCGCCCTGGCCGTGATGGGCGAGGGCGAGGTGGATGACGCGGCGGGTGTCCGCCGGCCTGCCGCCGAGGCGCTGGCCGCGGCCGGGCTGGCTCCGGTGACCCTGGCTGCGAAGGAAGGCCTGGCCCTGATCAACGGCACGGACGGGATGCTCGGCATGCTCGTCCTGGCCCTGGCCGACCTGCGGCTGCTGCTGCAGACCGCCGACATCGCCGCGGCCATGAGTGTCGAGGGGCAGTTGGGCACCGACCGGGTGTTCGCGGCCGACCTGATGGCCCTGCGCCCGCACCCCGGCCAGTCGGACAGTGCGGCCAACCTGCGGGCCCTGCTGTACGCCTCGGGCGTGGTGGCCAGCCACCGGACCCCGGACTGCACCCGGGTCCAGGACGCATACTCGCTGCGCTGCACCCCGCAGGTGCACGGAGCCGCCCGGGACACCCTCGACCACGCGGAAACCGTTGCGGCCCGGGAGCTTGCGGCCGCGATCGACAACCCCGTGGTCACCCCGGACGGGCGGGTGGAGTCCAACGGGAACTTCCACGGCGCACCGGTCGGCTACGTGCTGGACTTCCTCGCGATCGCCGCCGCCGACGTGGCCGGCATCAGCGAGCGGCGGACCGACCGCTTCCTCGACGTGGCGCGCAACCACGGCCTGCCACCGTTCCTGGCCGCGGATCCCGGTGTGGACTCCGGCCTGATGATCGCCCAGTACACCGCCGCCGGGCTGGTCTCGGCCCTCAAGCGCCTGGCGGTGCCGGCCAGCGTGGACAGCATCCCGTCCTCGGCGATGCAGGAGGACCACGTGTCGATGGGCTGGCATGCGGCGCGCAAGCTGCGGCAGGCGGTCGACGTGCTGGCGTCCGTGCTGGCGATCGAGCTGCTCACCGCGGCCCGCGCCCTGGACCTGCGGCGGCCGCTGGAGCCGGCCGCGGGGACGGGGGCCGTGGTGGACCTGTTGCGCGGCAAGATCCCGGGACCGGGCCCGGACCGGCACCTGGCACCGGAGATCGCCCGCGCCACCGAACTGGTCCGCTCGGGATCGGTTGTGGCCGTAGTGGAATCGACGATCGGGAGGATGGCATGACGCTCATCGGGGCACGACCGGTGCGGGCTCCGCGGGGGACGGCGCTGACAGCCCGCTCCTGGCAGACCGAGGCACCGCTGCGGATGCTGATGAACAACCTCGACGCCGAGGTCGCCGAGCGCCCGGACGACCTCGTGGTCTACGGCGGAACCGGCCGCGCCGCGCGGAACTGGGCGGCCTACGACGCGATCGTGCGCACCCTGACCACGCTCGCCGACGACGAGACCCTGCTGGTCCAGTCCGGCAAGCCGGTCGGCGTGATGCGGACCCACGAGTGGGCACCGCGGGTGCTGATCGCCAACTCCAACCTGGTCGGGGACTGGGCGACCTGGCCGGAGTTCCGCCGCCTGGAACACCTCGGGCTGACCATGTACGGCCAGATGACCGCCGGCTCGTGGATCTACATCGGCACCCAGGGCATCCTGCAGGGCACCTACGAGACCTTCGCCGCGGTCGCCCGCAAGCGCTTCGACGGCACGCTGAAGGGCCGCCTCGTCGTCACCGCGGGCCTCGGCGGCATGGGCGGCGCCCAGCCGCTCGCGGTCACGATGAACGAGGGCTGCGCGCTCTGCGTCGAGTGCGACCCCTCGCGTATCAAGCGCCGGATCGACCACCGCTACCTGGACGTGCAGGCCGACTCGCTCCAGCACGCGCTGCAGTTGGCCGAAGAGGCCCGCGACGCCGGCCGGCCGCTGTCCATCGGCCTGCTCGGCAACGCTGCCTCGCTCGTCCCTCAGATGGTCGCCAACGACGCCCCTATCGACATCGTCACCG
>DASTGO010000521.1:0-2147 GCA_035719045.1 Kineosporiaceae bacterium
CACCTGCAACCCGGCGATCCCCGCCGCCGACGCCCCGAACGTCCACGGCACCATCGCCAACAGATACAGAATCTGCGCCGCCAGAATCACCAACTCTTCCAGCACGATGATCTTCGCGTACTGGACCTGCAACGCCACCTCGTGCAGGAACCCACCCAGTTCCTCAAACCCCGCGGCCAACGTCTCCAGGGTCAGGCCGCCATCACCGGTCACCACCGCAACCGCCTGCGACAAGGCCTTCTGCGCATCACCGGCCAGGGCACCCGAATCCGCCAGATACAGCGCCGAACGGGTCACCTCCGGAGCCAACCGCGACAACTCGGCACCAGCGGTCAACCACAACGTCCCCAGATCACGGATCACGTCCTCATCCACCGCCGGCCACCCATCACCGGTCAGCACATGGAACATCTCCGCCACCCACGGCGGAACCTCAAGACCCACAACCCACCATCCCGACGTCACCGCAGGCAGTGGCGACGGATCACCACCAGCTACCGCGCGTCGCCTATTCCTCCATGTCTCCCGCCCGTCCCCATCACGCGACCAACACGCCAGACCCGAGCCTGTTCGTCAACAATCACCCACATTCATCCACTCGGTACGTGATGCAACGCACGCGAGCCCGACGCCGTGATCCCGATATCCCCGTCCACGCGGGCGCGGTGGCACATCCTGCCCGGCAATCGGGCAGGATGTGCCACCGCACCCAGCCGAACGACCGCTCCCGGCAGCGCGGGACTCAGGCCCGGGCGCGGACCACTCCGTCCCGGGCGGCCGCCTCGGCGACGGCCGACGACACCGCGGTGACCACGCGCTCGTCGAACACGCTCGGCACGACCTCACCCGCGGTCGGATGCGCGACCATCCCGGCGATCGCCCGGGCGGCGGCCACCTTCATCGACTCGGTGACCCGGGTCGCCCCCGCGTCCAGCGCACCGCGGAAGATGCCGGGGAAGGCCAGCACATTGTTGATCTGGTTGGGGAAGTCGCTGCGGCCGGTGCCGACCACCGCGGCGTACCGGGCGGCCACCTCCGGGTGGATCTCCGGGTCGGGGTTGGCCAGGGCGAACACGATCGCCCCCGGGGCCATCGTCGCCACGATCTCCTCCGGGACGGTCCCGCCGGACACCCCGACGAACACGTCCGCGGCCCGCATCGCCTCGGCGATCCCGCCGGACAGCCCGCGCGGGTTGGTCACCGCCGCCAGCCGGCGCTTGGTCGCGGACAGGTCGGCACGCCGGCCGTCGACGATCCCGCGGCTGTCGCAGACCACGACGTCACGCACCCCGGCCTGGCCGAGGATCGACGCGATCGCCACCCCTGCCGCACCCGCTCCGCTGATCACCACCCGCAACCCGGACAGCTCCCGGCCGACCACCTCGGCCGCATTGGTCAGCGCGGCCAGCACGACGACGGCGGTGCCGTGCTGGTCGTCGTGGAACACCGGCAGGTCCAGCCGCTCCTGCAACCGCCGCTCGACCTCGAAGCAGCGGGGGGCGGAGATGTCCTCCAGGTTGATCCCGCCGAAGGTGGGGGCCAACCGGGCCACGGTGTCCACCAGTTCGTCGACGTCGGTGGTGTCCAGGCAGATCGGGACGGCGTTGATCCCCGCGAAGTGCTTGAACAGCAAGGCCTTGCCCTCCATGACGGGCATCGCGGCAGCGGGGCCGATGTCGCCCAGGCCGAGCACCGCCGTGCCGTCGGAGACCACCGCCACGCTGTTCGCCCGGCCGGTGTAGACGTCGACCAGGTGCGGGTGGGCGGCTATCGCCCGGGACACCTCGGCCACACCCGGGGTGTACGCCAGGGACAGGTCCCGCCGGTCCCGCAGCGGACTGCGCGGCACCACGTCCAGCTTGCCGCCCACGTGCAGGGCGAACACCGGGTCCTGCGGATCGGGCAGCAGGCAGACCTGGGGCGCGGCCGGCTGTAGCAGCGGGGCCGGCACCTGCGGGGAACGGACGACAGGGCTCTCGGCGAGGTCGGGAAGGCCGCCCGCGGCGACGGCTACCCCGGCGGCGACGGCGGCAGCGGACGCGGCGGCGACCGGCTTCGTCTCGTGCGGCCTGGTCGCCTCGCCCGGCTTGTCGGCCGCGGCCGGCTTCGGCTTGCGCTCCGCCAGCATGATGTCGAGCGCCTGCTGG
>DASTGO010000522.1:0-13850 GCA_035719045.1 Kineosporiaceae bacterium
GGCTTGGCAGCCGTCGTGGTCCGCTTCGCGGCGGGCTTGGCGGTGGCGCGGACGGCCGGCTTCGGCGCGGTCCGGGCGACCGTCGTGCGCTTCGCCGCAGGCGTGGCAGCCGTCGTGGTCCGCTTGACCGCGGGCCTGGTGGTCGCGGTCCGTGCGGTGGCGGGCTTGGCGGCCGTGGTCCGCTTCACAGCCGGCTTGGCGGTGGTGGTCCGCTTCGCGGCGGGCTTGGCGGTGGTGGTCCGCTTGACCGCGGGCCTGGTGGTCGCGGTCCGCGTGGTGGCGGGCTTGGCAGCCGTCGTGGTCCGCTTCGCGGCGGGCTTGGCGGTGGTGGTCCGCTTCGCGGCGGGCTTGGCGGCCGCAGTGGTCCGCTTGACCGCGGGCCTGCTGGTCGCGGTCCGCGTGGTGGCGGGCTTGGCGGCCGTCGTCCGCTTCGCGGCAGGCTTCGCAGCCGCAGTGGTCCGCTTGACCGCGGGCTTGGCGGTTGCGCGGGTCGTGGTCTTGACCGCGGCCGAGGTGGCCGGCTTGACCGTCCGGGTCGTGGTCCGCGTGGTGGTGGCCTTGGTCGTGGTCTTCGCAGCCGGCTTGGCGGTGCGGCCGGCCGCCGGGCGCGCCGTGACCCGGGTGGTGGACGTGGCGGCGGCGCGGACGGTCGTCTTCGCGGTGGTCTTCGTCGCCGGCTTGGCCGTGCGGGTCGCCGGCTTGGCCACGGGCGCCTTCTTCGCGGCCGGCTTCGCCGTCGTGGTGACGGCCCTCCGGGTCGTCCGCGCCGCCGTGGCGGTGCGCTTCATGGTCGTGGTAGCGGTCTTCACGGTGTTCTTCCTCGCAGTGGTTGTGGCGATCGCCTTCGCGCTCGACGCGGAGGCCCTCGCGGGGGTCTTCGTGGTGGTGGACCTGGCCGCGCCGTGCCCGGCGTCCTCACGGGGCCGGAGCCTTGCGGACACAGCGCCTCCTGTCGCACGGGAGGCGCCGGGTGCGCCCCTGTGGTGGTACCTGTGGCGTTACCTGTCTCCCGAACGACGCGCCCCTGAGATGACCTGCACATCACGCCGTTCTTGTCGATCAGCCCGGATGTCGGCGGATAGGTGACAGGGCTTGAGTCCCGAATTCACGTTTTGTTGCGCTGACGGCATCACCCGCCGCACCGATCGCGGTCGCGGGGAAGGGATCCGGGGCCGCCGATGCCTCCTGCCACGGGGCGTCCGGCAACTGCTCGTCGAGTTCCCCCGCGGGCCTGCAGGCGGTGCTGCGGTAGGCGTCGGACAGCTGTGGATACACCTGCCGCCAGTACCGGCGGGCCAGGTCCAGCGCCTGTTCCGGGGTGGCTCCCAGCGCCCGGGCCAGCCGCGCATCCCGTTGCAGCGCAGCACATTCTGCCCGGGCCTCGTCGAGAATCCCGGCCACGTGCATCGCCTCGTGGGTGATCACGTGGACGGCGACGATCTGGTCGCGGGTCGGGTGCCGGCGGTCGGAGCCGAGCCAGGCAGACAGGTCCGCGCAGGCCTGCAGCGCGATGACGGTCCACCGGTTCGGGCGCCCGTCCGCCCCGACCTCGACGTAACCGAGCTCACCATGCGCCTCGAGCCAGGTCTGGCCGAGGGTCTGGCACCGGACCTCGACCGGCCGGCCCACCACCGACGAGGCCGCGGCGGACAGCCGGCGCTCCAGCCGGGCGTGCTGGACGACAGGGATCAGGCAGCCGAGGGCGGCCAGCGCGCAGACGGTCACCGAGATCACCGGGAACGGCCGGGCCCGGCCCAGGACGTCCACCCGGGTGAAGACCCAGCGGACGGCCAGGCCCACCGCGAACGCGGCCAGCCCGACGGCCATCCAGCTGAGCACACCGGGGGTATCGGCACCGGCCGGCCGCAGCCGCACCGGCGGCCGGGGCTCGCGAGCCGGGTAAGGCGCCGGGCAGCCGGGTAGGGCGCCGGGCAGGCCGGGCCGAGGGGGGAGGGGTCGAGCGGGCGAGACCGAGGGGGAGGGAGCGGTCCGTCATTCGTCACAACCCTGCCGACGCGCCGCCCGAGGGGTCCGGCGCGCGGATTGTGACGAATGACGGTACGGGGGGCTCCCCTGGCGGTCAGCTCACGACGTCCTTGCGCAGGAAGTGCCACCAGGCCAGGGCCAGCAACACCGTGGTGTATGTGGCGGACAGGAGCACACCCCGGGCCATCTGGTCCCAGCTGATCGCCGGAGCCAGGGCGTCGGTCCAGGCGTAGGAGTAGTGCGTCGGCAGCACGGTGCGCCAGTCCCCGAGCGCGGTCACGGCGTCGAGGATGTTCGACACGATGACCAGCAGCACGGCCCCGCCGACCGCGCCCAGCGGTGCGTCGGTCCACACCCCGAGCAGGAAGGCCAGCGCAGACACGAACAGCAGGGCCAGCGCCAGGTAGCCGACGATGATCAGCAGCCGGACCAGGGCCTGTCCGTTGGGCATGGTCCCGCCGAGCGGGGTGCGGGCCGGTGCCCAGCCGAAGAACAGCCCGCCCGCGAGGTAGGCCACGGCCGGCAGCAGGACCAGGCCGAACAGGGAGAACCCGAGCGCCACCACGAGTTTCTGCCGCAGCAACCGGCCCCGCGGCACCGGAGCCGCCAGCAGGTAGCGCAGGCTGGACCAGCTCGCCTCGCTGGCCACGGTGTCCCCGGCGAACAGGGCGAACACCACGACCAGCAGGAAGCCGGTGGCCGCGAACACGGTGAACAGCGTGAAGTTCGCCGCCCCGCTGGTGGCCAGGTCGACCAGTCCGGGAGCCCGCCCGTGGGAGCTGTCCGAGCCCAGCTCGAACGCCGCCACCAGCAGGAACGGCAGGACGACGAGGAAACCCAGGGTCAGCTGGGTGCGTCTGCGGGTGAGCTGGCGGCGGATCTCGACCCCCAGGCCGAGGGTCGCCGACCACCGGTAGCCCGCGGCGGACCCGTCCGGGCCGTGCTCGGCGCTGGGTCCGGCGGCGTGCTCCAGCCCCTCATGGCTGCCCCGGGTCGGCATCTCAGCCCTCCTGCCCGACAAGTGCGAGGAACGCTTCCTCCAGGCCGTGCCGCGGCGCCACCCGGTCCACCTGCAGGCCCGCCTCGACCAGGGCCCGGACCAGCTGGGACCGCGGTGTGCCGACCAACTGCAGGACCAGGCCGGTCCCGGTGATCTCCACCTGCCGGGCGCCCGGCAGCTTGCCCGCGACGTCCGCGGCCCGGACCGGGTCGTCGACGTCGACCACGAGGCTGGTCGCCGCGCCGACCAGTTCAGCCACGGGTCCCTGCGCGACCAGCCGGCCGCCGTGCATGACCACCACGTGGCTGCAGGTCTGCTCGACCTCCGCCAGCAGGTGGCTGGACACCACCACGGTCCGCCCGGTGGCCGCGTACCGGGCCAGTACGTCGCGCATCTCCCGGATCTGCGGCGGGTCCAGGCCGTTGGTCGGCTCGTCGAGCAGGAGCAGGTCCGGCAGGCCGAGCATGGCCTGGGCGATCGCCAGCCGCTGGCGCATCCCCTGGCTGTACGTCTTGACCCTGCGGTGGACGTCCTCGCCGAGACCGGCCACCTCCAGCGCCTCCTCCAGGTGGGCCTGCCCCGCCGGACGCCCGGTGGCGGCCCAGAACAGCCGCAGGTTCTCCAGGCCCGAGACATGAGGCAGGAAACCCGGCCCTTCGACGAAGGAACCGACCCGGGACAGCACGGCGGCGCCGGGGGTCACCCGGTGCCCGAACACCCGGATCTCGCCCTCGCTCGGCCGGATCAGGCCCATCGCCATCCGCAGCGTGGTGGTCTTGCCCGCACCGTTCGGGCCGAGCAGCCCCAGCACCCAGCCGGGCCGGACGGTGAGGCTGAGATCGCTGACCGCGCGGAAGCCGTCCCCGTAGGCCTTGCCGAGCCCGCGGATGACCAGGGGGAACTCGGCCAGCTCCGGCTCCGGGGCGTCCGCCCGCTGCCGGCGCCGCCCGGCCACGGCCGCCCCCGCCCCGACGGCGAGGACCAGCCCGAGCAGCCCGAGGGCCCAGGGCAGCAGGTCCGACAGTCCGCCACCGGCCAGCGTCGTGGTGGCCACCAGCGGCACGGTGAGGGCCGGGTCGTCGGCCAGGGAGATCCGGTACGTGCGGGGGTCGGCGGGCAGGGCGTACGCCTGGTCGGTGGTCGAGACGGCCAGCCGCAGCCGGTGCCCGGCGGCGACGTCGCGGACCACCGCGGGCAGGGTGACGGTGACGTCCCGGCCGGCCGGGGTCAGCCCGTCCAGGTGGACCGGCGAGACCAGGGCCATCGGCAGCACGGCCGAGCCGTCGGCGGCCACGTCGTACAGCTGGACGAACAGGGTGGCGTCCGGGGCGGAGGCGGCGACGTGCAGGGTCACCCGGGAGGACCCGACCACGCCCAGGCCGGTGCCCAGTGACGCGGTCTGGAAGGTGGCCACCTGCCCGGGCATCGCGGACAGCCCGAGGCCGGCCCCCGAACGGGACAGCGCCGACAACTGGGCGCCGACCCCCGGCAGCGAGGTGACCGCGGCCGGGCTGCCGCCGGCAGGGGCGGAGATCACCTGCGGACGGCCGGTCAGCGGCAGCGTCGTGGTCGGCACCGGCCCGGGCGAGGACACCCCCGGCTCGCCGGGAGCGGCCCGGACCACGGCGGCCGGCCGGGTGTCCTGGGCGGACAGCGCGGCGCTCGGCACGGTCACCTCGAACCGGGTGTCCACCGGGGTGCCGTCGCGCTTGAGGTAGTGGTCGAACCAGGCCAGGGTCAGGCTGCGCAGCCGGTCGGTCTCGTCGAGGCCGCCGTCATGGCCGCCGCCCTCCCAGACAACCTTGACCGGCGTCCCGTTCGCGGCGATCCCGCGGGCGTTGGCATCGCCCTCCGACAGCGGGAACAGCGAGTCGGCCTCCCCCTGGGCGAGCAGGGTCGGGGCGTGGATCCGGTCGATCAGCCGGGCCGGGCTGGACTGCCAGAGCAGGTCGAGGATCTGCGGGGTGGGCCGCCCGGTCGTGGCCACCTGCTGGTAGGCGGCGCAGACGTCCGGCGCGAACCGGCCGCAGGACGCCGGTCCCGTCGCGCCGAGCCCGGAACCCGTTGCACCCGAAGCGGTTGAATTCCCGGAACGATCAATGGCGGGACCAGTCTCCCCCGAACCCCTTGCGGCAGAACCAGTTACGCCACCGGAACGGTCGACGGCGGGTACAGGGGTGCCGGAAACTGTTGCGGCAGAACCGGTCGGGCCCACCGACCCGGACAGGCCAGCGACGGCAGGTGACCCGGACGGGCTGAAGAAGACCCCGGCCCACATCCGCTTGAACACTCCGGGCCCGTCGGCCGGGGTCAGCGCCGCAGGAGAGGCGGGCGGGCCGGCGGCCCCGGCGACGGCGAACTGCGGGAACAGGGCCTGACGCAGGTCGTTCCAGGTGATCTGCGGGGCGATCGCGTCCACCCGGGGATCGGTGGCGGCGAGCAGCAGGGTGAGGGCGCCGCCGTAGGACCCGCCGGCCACCCCCACCCGCGGATCGCCCTGGCCGTCCTTGAGCACCTCCGGACGGTCGGCCAGCAGGTCGACCATCCGCCGGGCGTCGGCGATCTCGTAGCCGGGGGCGTCCAGATGGATGTCGCCACCGCTGACCCCGAAACCACGGGCGGTGTACGTGAGGACGACGTAGCCGCGGCGTGCCAGGTCGCGGGCATCGGAGTCCAGTTCGTACTTGCTGCCGCCGAAGCCGTGCGCCAGCAGGACGGCGGGCGCCGGGGTGCGGGAGTCCGGGGTGTAGAGGGTGGCGTCCAGGCTGACCGCGGCTCCCGAGGGTTCGGCCCCGACCGGGACCCGCAGCATCTGCTCGTGGACGGCGGGCCCGGAACGCGAGACGGCCACTGCCGTCCCGGTGACCGCGACCACCGCAGCCAGCGCCCCGGTGCCGATCAAGGCGGTCCGACGCCGCACCACGCACCTGCCTCTCCGTGCCCCAGGCACCGTGCCGTCCGTCGCCGAGGGCAGCACCTGCGACCGTACACGGCTCAACGACCCGACCCCCGGGATGGCTCCCGTCATCGTGCAGCGAGTCAACGGCCGGTGGCAGACCGAGACAACGGCAGGACGGGCGTGAGCACCGGGCAGCGGCGGACCGGTCACGGCTGGTCACACCCGGACCCGACTCCCTCAGCGCGACCGGTTGCCGCCTCCCAGGCCTTCCAGCAGCCCGACCCCGCCAAGAGCAGCCCGACCCCCGCCAAGATCGGCGCCACGGTCACCGTGGTCCTCCCGTTGCCGGTGCGTCGCCAGGTGTCGGCGTCGACCAGGCCGGGCGGCACGAGCCGCATGCCGTCGAACCAGGCCGCCACCTGTTCGCGGGTCCGGAGAGTGAACGGGGCCGTGGTCTCGGTGTAGAGCTGGGCGCTCTTGCGGGTCGCGGCACTCAGGTTGCGGCCGTCGGCGTCTGCGTTGCCGTTGCCGTTTCCGTCAACGTCGTCCCCGCCGTCGTGGACCACATGCGTGACCACAAGGGCGCTGCCGGGTGCCATTGCGTTCCGGAACGTGGCGACGATCCCGGCGGGGTTCTCCTGGTCGGTGACGAAGTGCAGGACCGCGGTCATGATCACCGCGACTGGTCGGGTGAAGTCCAGGTGCCCGCGGATCCCGGGGTCGGCCAGGATCGCGTTCGGGTCACGCAGGTCGCCGTCGGCCACGGTCGTGCGGTCGTTGTCGACCAGCAGGGCTCGGGCGTGGGCGAGCACGATCGGGTCGTTGTCCAGGTAGACCGTGCGGGCGGCCTGGTTGATGCGTCCCGCGATCTGGTGGACGTTGTGGGCGGTCGGCAGGCCGCTGCCCAGGTCGAGGAACTGGGAAATCCCTTGCCGGGCAAGGACACTCACCGCGCGGCGCAGGAACGCCCGGTTCGCCCACACCCCGCCACGATCAGCGGTTGCGCCTCCACGAGGCGGGCTGCGAGGTCGCGGTCGGCGGCGAAGTTGTCCTTGCCACCCAAGAGCGCGTCGTACACCCGTGCGATGTTCGGCTGCACAGGCATTCGCGCGGCGAACGCCTGCCCTTCCGGGCCGATCGGGTCGCTCCCGTTGCCCATCAGGCTTAACCCTGCCCGCCGGATTCACTCTGCCCGCTTGCACTGCCCTGGCCGCCTGGCTCGACCGTGAGGACCGCCGCCCGCAGAAACCGCTGCACCACGTGGCGGTCCGCCCCCGCCAGACACCTCACATGCGTGAGGTGACCGACGTCGGGAACGACAACCCCGACCACACCGTCCCGGCGCAGATACTTTGCCAACCCGTACAGACCGCCCTCGCCGCGGCCTCGGACGTCGGTGAACACGCTCCCCAAGACGTAGCCCTCACAACGCGCCCACCCCGCGAAGGCTTCCCGCCACTCCAGTAACAGCCCCTCGGCCACCTCCGCTTTCGCGTGCGCGGGCACCGCCACATACCCCGCAACGACCGGCCGCACCCCGGTCTCGGTTACCAGACCGCTCACCGGTTCACGGCCGACGCTTGTGCCATCAGCCCCGCCCGGATCGCGGCGTCGACCACGAACCGCGGGACGCTCATGTCATCCAGGTGACGGTCGCAGCCCAGCACCAGGACATCGCCGCGCAGGTCCGCCAACCAGGCCCGGGTCACGTGCCCCAACCGGGCCGACAATGCCGTCGCGCGATCGTTCCCCGGGAGGCCCTTCGCCACCCGATGCGTATCCACGTAGAACACGTAGCCGAAACCGTCCCGCTCGCCGGTCACCGCGTCCTCCAGCAGGCCACCACCGAGCGCCGCAACACCACCAACGACAACGGCCGACCGACATCGGCGGGAATCCGCAACCCCAACACCGACCTCGAACCGGTCCGCCCGCCGAACCCGTCGGCCGTCGTCGGCGTTCCCTCGCTCATTCCCCGTGCCCCTCCGTTGGAGGGTGGTACCGGCGACGGGTAGGGGCCTCACATCGCCGGTACCACCAGTCATGAGCGCCAGGCTTGGACCCGGCCGCGTTGCATTTCGGAGCCCCAAGCATCGTCCGGTTTAGGAGCACCATAACTGCAACGGTAGGAGCATCGCACGACATGTTCAATAGTCTTGGGTGCATCAGTGCCGCGTCTTGTGAAGGGACAGCCGATGCCTCGCCGACCAGTCAAGGCCGAGCAGATCGCCGCGGCTCTGGCCGAACGCATCGCTCAAGGCGAGTTCGGCGCCCGGGGATGGCTTCCCCCGCTGCGGGATCTGGCGAAGACCTACGGCGCGGTCGAGCGCACCGTGACCAGCGGCCTCTCGTTGCTGGCCGAGCGGGGCCTGATCGAGGTCGTCCCGAACAGGGGTACTCGAGTACTGACGGCCGTGATGCAACGTGAAGCCTCCGACATCACCAGGCAGGTCGGCACCTGGCGCGGCTTCCACCCCGCAGCCACCAGGGCTGGCGTCCAGGCATACACGGACACCCATCGGATCCTCGATGTGGAGGCCACCCCGGATGTGGCCGGCCAGCTCGGCATCCCTGTGGGTTCGACCGTGCTCGAACGCGCCCGGGTGCAGGGTGTGGTCGTGGACGGCACCAGGCGGCCGGTCCAGATCTCGACGTCATGGATCACCGGCGAGGTGGTGAACCGCCTGCCGATCCTCCGCGAACATGACACCGGTCCAGGCGGCATGGGCTCCCGGATGGAGGAGGCGGGCTACCGTCTGGGCTACGAAGACGTGGTGACAGCACGCCTCCCGTCGCCTCAGGAACAGGAGCAACTCGCCATCCCTGCGGACCAGCCGATCATCGTCGCTTGGCGCCGCGCGTTCGACCAGGGTGGATCAGGACGCGCGCTTGAGGCCACCCTGCGGATCATCAATCCCCAACTCCACGAACTCGTCTACCGCTACGCCTGATACCCCAGGGGGCCTGTTGAGCGGCTACGAAGTGACTTCGTCGCGCACCATCCACCGAGGCCGGGTGATCACCCTTCACACCGACCAGGTGCGCATGCCCGGCGGACAGGTCGCCGAACGCGATGTCGTCGAGCACCCGGGCGCCGTCATGATCGTCGCCCTCGACGACGCGGGCCGCGTGCTGCTGGTCACCCAGTACCGCCACCCCGTGCGCGGACACCTCGTGGAGTTGCCCGCCGGACTGCTCGACCAGGCAGGGGAAGCCCCTCACGTCGCAGCCCGCCGCGAGCTCCACGAAGAGGCAGACCTGCGCGCCGACACCTGGCACACGCTGCTCGACCTGCGCATCTCACCCGGTGGCATGAACGAACCCGGCCGCGTCTACCTCGCCCGCGACCTCCACCCCGTCCCCGACCACGAACGCCACCACCGCGGCAGCAACGGGGAACACGAAGAAGCAGACCTGAAGGCCTTCTGGACAGACCTCAACCAGGCCATCGCAGAAGTCATGGCCGGCACCATCCAGAACGCCGCCACAGTCGCGGGCCTCCTCGCAGCAGCACACGCCCGCGACCACGGCTGGAAGCCACTACGCCCCGCCGACGCCCCCTGGCCACCCCGCCACCTCAGCCAGCCCTGACCCCGCCCCGGCTCTTCGACACGAATGCGCCACTCGCCCGCCGAGAGCATTCCTCCTCACCACCGTCGTCCCGAGGACTGGTTGGGAGGAACGATCCCGGCGGAGGTGGGCACGGTGGCACATCGCGCCCGGAAGACGGGCAGCGTGGCACACCGTGCCCACGAGGGACGGGCACGGCGGGACGGGAGGGTCAGCGGCAGCGGTCCAGGGCGGCGACCACCTCGGCGTCGGAGGTGTCCCCGAACTCCCGGTAGGCCTCCCCGACCGCGTACAGCCACGGCGGGCAGAGCAGGCAGAGCACGTCGTCGGCACCGGCGGCGACCGCGACGACGGAGTCCGGGGAGCCCACGGGGATGGCGACCACGATCCGGCGCGGTCGGCGGGCCCGCACCGAGGCCACCGCGGCCAGAGCGGTGTAGCCGGTCGCCAGCCCGTCGTCGACGACGACCACCTCCCGGCCGGACGGCTCCAGCGCCGGGCGTCCGCCGCGGTAGCACTCCACCCGGCGCCTGGCCTCGGCCTCCTCCCGGGCGATCACCGCAGCCAGGTCGTCCGGCGGCACCCGGGTCCGGGTCAGCAGTGCCCTGTTGAGCACATGCTCCCCGGTCTCGGCGAGTGCCCCGAGACCGAGTTCCGGCCGCCGCGGATGTCCGATCTTGCGGACCACGAGGACGTCGAGCGGGCAGTCCAGCGCCCGGGCCACCTCGGCCGCGACGATCACCCCACCCCTGGGCAGCCCGAGCACGAGCCGGTCCTGCGGCCCGGGGGCCAACCGCTCCCGCAGCCGTTCCGCCAGCCGGATCCCGGCGTCCCGCCGGTCGGCGAACCGCCCCACCCGTCCACCGTACGGCCGCGGGCCGGGACACCGGGGAGGGCCGGGCGGGCGATCCCCGTCCCGCCGGTCCGGCCCGGCGCAGCCCGGCACCGCGGGTAGTGGTTCAGCCGGTCGCGGGTCAGCCGGTCAGCGGTTCAGCGGGTCAGTGGTCAACGGTCGGCGGGTCAGTGGTCAGTGGTTCAGCCGATCAGCGGTTCAGCGGGTCAGCGGGTCAGCGGGTGCCCAGCGCCGACCGGACCGTCTCGGCGACCCCACCGGCCCCGGCCCGCCGCAGCAGGGCCAGCACCAGGCGTGGCGTGAGGGTCCCGTCGGCCAGTCCCAGGTCGACCAGGGCATCGAAGGCCCGCCCGTCCACCGCGGCCACCTCCAGCCCGGCCCGGACCACCCGATGGTCGGCGGCCAGCCGGGCCACCAGGTCCATGTGTCGCAGATGCGTACCCATCGCGGCGGACAGCCGGCGCCGGTACAGCGCACCCGCCGGCCAGCCGTCCCCGGTCCGGGCCGCCTCGGCCGCCACCGTCCCTGCCACCGCCCCGGACCGCATCGCGGCGTGGATGCCCTCGCCGGTCAGCGGGTTCACCAGGCCGAGGGCGTCCCCGGTGAACAGCACCGGCCCGTTCGGCTGCCGGAACCGGCCCGTGGATAGTGGCAGGTGGTACGCCCGGACGTTCTCGATACCGTTCGCGGCGCCGGGCAGGAGCACCTCCAACTGCTCCAGCATCCGGGCGCGGGACGGTCCGGTGCCCTGCGCCGGCAGCGCCTCGCCGTAGCCGACATTGGCCCGTCCGTCCCCGATCGGGAACGACCAGGCGTACGCCGGCCAGGCCGCATGTCCGGCGAAGGCGATCACCTGCTCCTCGGCCCGTTCCGGGGTGACCTCGGCATACCCCCGCAGCGCGATCGCCGTCGTCCCGGGCGGCTGGGCGGGCAGGCCGAGGGCGGTGCGGACCGCGGAGTGGGCGCCGTCCGCCGCGACCACCACCCGGGCCCGGACCGTCCCGTCCAGGACCAGTCGCCCGCTGCCGCCGTCCCGTCGCACCCGGCGCACCCGGTGCCGCTGCAGCACGGCTCCGCGCCGGACCGCTGCCGCCACCAGCCGGGCGTCCAATTCCTCCCGCGGGACCACGAGGGTCGGCCGGCGCATGCTGCGGGCCACCCCGGTGCCGTCCGGGAAGTGCAGCCGCAGCCGGTGCACGCGGGGCCGGTCGTCCAGCAGTTCGGGTTCGCCGACCTCGGCCAGCACGTCGAGGATCTGCGCGGCCAGCCCGTCCCCGCAGGTCTTGTCGCGGGGGAAGTCCGCCCGGTCCAGCAGGGTCACCCGGGCAGACGGCCATGCCCGCAGGGCGGCCAGCGCGGCCAGCGATCCCGCCGGGCCGGCCCCGACGACCGCGATGTCCCAGTCGCCGGTCCCGCCCGTCCCGTCGGTCGGGGTGCCGGTCGCCGTGTCCCCGATCCCGTCCCCGCTGCCTGTCTCCGTGCTGGCGGTACCGTCCGCGCTGCCTGTCCCATCGGTCGGGGTGCCGCTGTCGTCCGCCGTCCTGCCGCCGTCCGCCACGCCCCCAGCATGCCGCCCGTTCCTGCCCGCCACGGCAGCACCCCGGAGGGTCGGCGGCTCCCCCCGACCGGATCCGGTCGGGCCCTGCGGGAGGATGCCGGGGTGAGCGAGCACCCCCTCGTCACCGCGGACGTCGGTCTGGCGGCCCGGCTGCTGGCCGGCGGCGGTCTCGTCGGCATGCCCACCGAGACCGTCTACGGGCTGGCCGCGGATGCCGAGGACGTGGCGGCCGTGGCCCGGATCTTCGCCGTCAAGGGCCGCCCGGCCGACCACCCGCTGATCGTCCACCTGGCGGGGGCCCGCGACCTCGACGCCTGGGCCCGGGACGTCCCGGAGTACGCCCGGCGGCTGGCCGACCGGCTGTGGCCGGGACCGCTCTCCCTGGTGCTGCCGCGGACGCGCCGGGCCGGCGACCACGTCACGGGCGGGCTGGACACCGTGGCGCTGCGGGTGCCTTCCCATCCGGTGGCCCGCACGCTGCTCGACGCCTGCGGTGCCGGCCGGGGCCTGGCCGCCCCGTCGGCGAACCGGTTCGGCCGGGTCAGCCCGACCACGGCGGCCCACGTCCTGGACGAGCTCGGTGCCCTGCTCGTCCCGGGCCGGGACGTGGTGCTCGAGGGTGGGCCGAGCGAGGTCGGGGTGGAGTCGGCGATCGTGGACTGCACCGGACCCAGCCCGCGGATCCTGCGGCCGGGCGCGGTGACCGCGTCCCAGCTGGCGGAGATCGGCGGGGTGGGGGTGGCCGAGGGCCCCGGCCGGATCCGCGTGCCGGGGACGCTGCCCTCGCACTACGCGCCCCGGGCCCGGGTGGACGTGGTGGACGACCCCGCGGACCTGCCCGGGCTGCTCGCCGCCCCGGACGGGATCGCTCCGCACGCCCGCACCCACGGACCTGCCCGCACCCATGGACCTGCCGACGGGCTGCTCGCACCGGCGGAGGTACCCACCCCGGCCGGAGTGGTCCGGCTGTCCGCCCCGGCCGACCCCACGGACTACGCCCGGGTGCTCTACGCCGCCCTGCGCGAGGCGGATGCGCTCGGGCTGCAGCGGGTGCTGGCGGTCCCGCCGGTCGCCGTCGGCGTGGGCACGGCCGTCCTGGACCGGCTCCGCCGCGCCGCGCACCGGGACTGACGGGCCCGGGGTCGGCGGACGGCCCGGGTGGCCGGGGGTGGCCTGCGCTCTGACCCAGGAGGGGCGTGAGGGTTCACCCACCCTGACCGGAATCCGCTCAGTCCCGGACGGGTCGCACCGAAGGCCTCAGAAAACTCATTCGCCACAGATCTAAGACAGTCTGTGATCTAGTCACTACAAAGCGTAGGGTTCCGTTCTACATCCCGAACCGACGTGAACCCGGCCGGAGCGGGTCCGGCAGGACCCGGCCCGGCCTCGGAGGAACCCTCCCGATGCGCACCTCGTGCCGCCCCGAGCGGCGCACCGACGATCCGTCAGGCCCGTCCCGACGGTCGCCGGCCCAGCAAGCTCCCCGGAGTGCCGCACAGCCGTGACCACCTCGATGTCCCGGCACGCGACCCAGCCCACCGGCCCCGGACCGTCCCGTCGGCACGGGCCCGGACCGGCCGAACGCGCCGAGCTGCCGACCCAGCCGTATCACCTGCCGGACTCGCTGCTGGACATCCGGGGGCCGGCCACCGTCGCCGGCACCGTGCGGCTCCCACCCGACCCGCCGCAGGTCCCGGCCCCGAGCTGTCCCCCCGCCGACGACTTCGCCTTCTTCGCCCCTGCCCGGACCGACCCAGCGCCCCCCGCCCCTGGCCCCTCACACGCCGACCACCCCGTCCCGCAGCAGACCCCCGGCCCTGACCTCGCAGCCGCCGCCTTCCCCAGCCCGGACCTCGCACCCGCCGCCTTCCCCAGCCCGGCGCTCCGCCCGACCTGGGACCCGCAGTTGCGGCTCGACCCGGACCGGCTGGTCCACCCCGGACCGCATCCGCTGGGACCGGGTCATCCGCACACCCGGCTGGTG
>DASTGO010000523.1:0-2107 GCA_035719045.1 Kineosporiaceae bacterium
TGGTGCGGGCGGTTCAGGCCGGCGGCACGGGCGGCTGCTGTCCGGGCTGCGGCCGGTCCGGCTCGGCGGGCTCGGCCGGGGCACCCGCCGGGGGAGCGGTCCGCGTATCGGGCGCCTGGTCGGCGGCCGGTTGTGCCGGGACCGGTGGACAGGCCGGTTCCGGCACGGTGAGCAGGGGGATCGCGGTCGTTGCGGGCGCGGTCGGCTCGACGGTCGACGCCGGTCCGGCGGGAACTGCGGGTGCCGGGGTTGCAGCGGGTGCCGGGGTCACGGTGGGGACTGTCGGCGCCTGCTGCGGCGTGGGCGGGGCGTACCCCGTCTGCGGGTAGCCGGGTGCCGGGGCGACCTGCTGTGCCGGAACCTGGGGCGGGGGAGCCTGCTGTGCCGGAACCTGGGGCGGGGGAGCCGGCTGGGCGGGGACCGGCTGCGTCGGAGGTGCCTGCATCGGGACCTGCTGCGGATAACCGGGCCGCCCGTACTCCGGCGCACCGGGAGCCTGCGGCGGGTACTCCGGTGCGGGCTGTCGGCCCGGGAACGCGGGCTGCCCGTACGGCTGCCCCGGCTGCCCCGGTTGCATCGGCTGCCCGTACGGCTGTCCCTGCGGCGGGTATCCGGGCACGGACTGTCCGCCCGGGAACCCCACCGGCTGCCCAGGCTGGCCCTGTGGCATCGGCTGCCCGTACGGCTGCCCCGGCTGGCCCGGTTGCATCGGCTGCCCGTACGGCTGACCCTGCCCGTACGGCTGACCCTGCGGCATCGACTGGCCGGGGTAGCCGCCGGGTCCGGCGAAACCCGCAGCGCTGCCTGCGGCACGGCGGCGGGACCGGCGGCGCAGCAGCACGACGACCACCAGCGCGATCACCACCACAGCGAGCCCGGCACCACCGGCGATCAGCCAACCGGTCAGCTCCGAGGGGGTCTGGTCCTGGCCGGCGTTGACGGCCGCCTGGGACTTGGTGATGAAGTCCTGCACGTAGGGGTGGCCCGGGTAGAGGTTGGCCACCTGCTGGAACACCGGCAGCGCCCGCTTGTAGTAGTGCCTGTAGAAGTCGTCGAGCGCCTTGCCGTACAGCGTGGTGGTGTCGCTGGCGGTCGGGTGGACGTTGCTCTGGTTGAGCTTCTCGGTGACCACGCTGGCCGGGATGACGAACTCCTGGCCCTCCAGGGCGTTCCCCTTGTCGTCGACCGCGCTGGCGACGAGGATCCCGACCACCTTGCCGGAGTCGTCGAGCACCGGGCCGCCGGAGTTGCCGGGGCTGGCCGGGGCCTGGGTCTGGAAGATCGGGGTGCCGGCGGGGTTGCTCTTGACCGCGGTCAGCGGGCCCTGCGTCACGGTCGGCTGGACCTGGCTGTCCTTGGACAGGCCGGAGAAGAAGGTGGAGGCGGCGGGGTAGCCCGCGACGTAGAGGGTGTCCCCGGCGACGACGTCGGAGTCCTGCCCGACCGGCAGGGTCGGCAGGTGCTGTTCGCCGTCGAGCTTGAGCACCGCGACGTCCTTGCCCGGATACGGTTCGCCCGCGGAGATGATCTCGACCGGCTTGCCCTTGTCCACCTTCTTGAACCCGGCGACGGCGACGCCGATCTGCGCGCTGACCGTCTTGGTCACCGGGCCGAGGGTGAGGTACTGCGCGTCGAAGGTGGCTGCCGCCTGGGTCAGCTTCTTGACCTGTTCCGGCGTGAACGTGATGTTGCCGCCCTCCTGCAGCGACTTGGCGTCCTCGCTGACGAAGTCGTTGAGCGCCGAGTCGACGAAGGCCTGCTTGATCTCGCCGGGGTCGGGGTTGACCACATGCGCCGCGGTGACGATGTACCCGTTCGGGGTGACCACCCAGCCGGTGCCGAAGCCGCTGACCGTCGCCGTGGTGTGCCGCAGGCCCGAGGCGGGCTTGAAGTAGGTCAGCGGGGACTTGCTGATCTCCTCGACGATGGCGTCGACCACCGCGGCCTCGGTGGGGTCGAGGGCTCCGCTGATCGCCTGCCGGGTCAGCCGTTCCTTCAGCCGGCTGAGGGCGGCTTCGTCCACGGTCGCGTCGGGGACGCTGAGTGGTGCGGTGAAGTCCGTCTCGATGAGCTGGACGCCGGGATAGGTCCGGTCGGCGATCCGGGT
>DASTGO010000524.1:0-2582 GCA_035719045.1 Kineosporiaceae bacterium
AGACCAGCTTTCATCGACGCCCCGGCCCTGCTAGTAGAGCCCGTGATGCCGATTTCAGCGCTCTTCCCCCGCCGCCGAACCCTCACCGAACCCGGGCCCGACCCAGCCCCGCCACCCGCCGCCGCATCCCCGTCGAACCTCGGCCGGACCAGGCGTGGGCCGGCAGGATGCACCGGTGCCGAGGCCGAGTTCCGCCCAGTCGCCGGATGACCACCACGCCGCCGGACCCCAGCCGGGCAGCGCGCGACGGCAGGCTCGCGTGCCGGGCCGCCCCCTGACGGCCACCTGGCCCCAGGTGCTCACGTGGCGACTGCACCGGCAGCACCTGCCCACCCCCGCCGGCGGCGACGTGGTCGAGGTGGTGCGCCGGCTCTGCGGCATCCAGGCACAGGTCCCGGCAGCGGCACGGCTCGCGGTCGACGTCCGGCGACGGCGACCACCGGCCGGCCGGGACCCCGGCAGCGACCACGAGGTGTCCGCCGCCCTCGAGCAGGGCCGGCTGGTGCGGACCTGGGCGAACTGCTGCGCTCCGGCTGGGGCACCCTGTTCAAGCCGCTGGCCTGGCAGGGGCTGCTCTGCCAGGGGCCTGCCGACGGCTCCCGGGTCACCTTCACCCGGCCCGACCGGATCCTGCCCGGCTGGTCCGGCCTGCCGGACCCGCAAGAGGCGGCCGCCCGGGTGATCCGCGGCTACCTCGGCGCCTTCGGCCCGGCGACCCCGGAGTCCTTCGACCAGTGGCTCCTGCGCGGTGCCACCCCGCGGGCGCGGCTGCGGCAGTGGTTCACCGGACTGGCGCCGCACCCGACCCGGGCGCCCTCGGCGAGCAGTCCGCCCGACTGACGTCGCTCCTCCCGGGATAGCCGCCGGTTCGGCGGACCGCCGGGCCCGCCTCAGTAGCGCGGGAGCGGGATCTGGTCGCGGGGCAGCTCCACCACGTTCGGCCGCCCCTCGATCCGGCCGAGCCGGCGGTCCAGCCAGGTGACGATGAGCTCGAACACCCCCGGGGCGACCTCGCTGCTGACGTACCGGCCGTCGACCAGTTCCGCCGGTTGCGACCCGGCGTGAACCCGCAGCGCATGGTCGGCACCCGGGATGACGATGACGCCGTGGTCGCCGTGCCGGGCCGCCTCGAGGGTCTCGGTCAGGATGCCCACGTTGCGCTCCACGGGAAGGAACACGTCGTTCTCGCCGTAGAGAGCCAGCAGTGGGCAGCGCAACGCGACCAGCGCCGGCCGGGGGTCGAAGGCGGCCAGCCGCGCGACGTAGGCGATCTCCTCCGAGGTCGCGCCGGGCATCAGCCGGTACCAGGCCGCCCGGTGCACGGCCGCCTCGGAGGCCAGCACGGAGTCCGGCCCCTCCCCCGAGGTCAGCCGGCGGACACGTTCCCGCAGCAGGGACTGGGCCAGCGCGATCTCGGCGGCCCCGAACCCGGCGGCACCCATCCGTCCGGCCAGGCGGAACTGTTCCAGGTCCAGCGGGCCGAGCGCCGGCCCGGAGGTGACGACCACCGCGCCCACCCCGGACCCCCCGGCCGCCAGGAGCGAGACCCAGCTGCCCTGCCCGGAGCCGAGCAGCGCCACCCCACCGGCGGCCAGTCCCGGCTGCTCCCGGAGCAGGTCGATCGCCACGGTCACCTCGGCCGCACGGTCCTGGAGGGTCTGCACCGTCCAGTCGCCGGTGGACTCCCCGCAGCCGGGTTTGTCATAGGCGAAGCTCGCGATCCCGGCCGCGGCCAGCCGTTGCGGCCAGCTCCCCTGGTCCCGCCCGCCCGGCCCGTAGCCGTCCACGAAGACGGCGACCGGATGCGGGCCTTCCCATGGCGGCATCACGAGATCACCGACGAGTCGGTTCATCCCGTGCCAGAAGTCGAGGGTCGTGCGCACCGGCGCTAGCAGCACGATCACGGATCGTAGCGAGACCGCGCGCCGAACGGGAGACGGGATCGCACTGTGTTCCCGAACCAGCTCAGGGCCCTGACCGGCGGTGAGCAGTTGTCGATTTCCGCAGACGCCAGACCCAGCGGGTGATTACTATACGGATGTGATTGATTCCGCACAGTGACCAAAGGCGCTCTCAAGCTCCGGAATCCCTGAGACCATCAGGAGAGGTGACAAACGGGATCTTCAGTACTACGGTTCCGTAGGCCCGCCGTTACACCCTGTCATGCACCACTTGTCCCCTCTTGCTTGCTGCTCTTCTGTGACGACTCGCGGTGATTTGGCTACCAGGGACCAGTCACGCTGTTCCATGAGTTCGCCGCATGACCTGCTCCGGCAGCGCGGGTGAGGTTGACCCGCGCTCTCGCTCCTGGAGGAATCCGTGGCCTGGTTGGTCGCCCAGTCCCTACCCGTCCTCGCGACCACGTTCGTCCTGGGACTGGTCGTGGGATGGCTGTGGTGGGGACGGGCCCGTCGCCGGGTCCCGTTGGGCGAGTCCGCCGCCGTCCGTGAGGTGAGCCGGCGGTACGAGGTTGCCGTTGCGGAGCGTGACGCCAGGATCGCCCTCCTGGAACATGACCGCGAGCCGACCATGCCCCCCACCGGGGACAGCACGGGAACGATCACGCCGGCCGCCCCCGCTGC
>DASTGO010000525.1:0-2533 GCA_035719045.1 Kineosporiaceae bacterium
CCCAGGAACTCCCGCACCCGCCACCGCCGCTGCCCGGCGAAGGTGAGCTCGCGTCGCTGATAGCGGGTGTAGTAGACCTCACTGATCGCCGCCCACCGCTGCGCCACGTCCGGATCGGTGATGCCGTGGTCGGCCGCCCAGGGGACGACCGCTGTCGCGGCAGCCGTGGCCTGGTCCACGAGGGTGCCATCGAGATCGAAGAAGACCGCCTGCAGCATCACGCGATCTTCTCATCGTCGTTCTCGACTACCGCCTGACCCCGCTCGGCGAGGACCTCGCGCCCGTCATGCTGCAGGTGAAGCGGTGGGCCGAGGCGAACATGGGCAGGGTGCTCGCGGCCCGGGACACCTACGACACCCGTCCGTCCCCCCTACCGCACCACTGAGCGAGGAGCCACCGTCACGTGACCGATCACGGACGGCAGATGACGGACAGCGGACGGCAGATGACGGAATCGAGGAGTAAACCACCTCGTCCGGATCACACTTGTAGAGTCCAGACATGCAGGGTTTTCCGGCCGTCGTCGTCCTGGCGCTCGCTGGTGCGGCCATCGCCTGGATGAACCTGGCGGCGTGGCGGGCCTGGCACGACCGGACGACCTTCGAGTCGTTCGCGACCCCGGGCGCCTGGCGGCGCGGTCACCGCCTGTCCCGCGGTCTCACCCGGGGGATCGCCGTGTTCGCGGCCGCCTGGGACTGGCTGCTGCTGGCCGGGATCGCCCACACCCTCACCGACGGACTGCCGAGTGGCCCGCAACGTCACCTGCTGGCACTGCTGTTCCTGGGCGGGCTGTTCGCCTGCATCGTGGCCATGACCTCGATCACCCTGGTGAACCGTCCCCGCTGGCTGGTGGTCCCGCATCAGCGGCATCTGCGCCGGACCGACCTCGGACCGGATGCCGCGCTCGCCCGGCGCCGCTTCCCCTGACCTCCGGGCCCGGCGTCCCCTCCCCCCAACCTGATCACCGCGTGTTGCCGCCGCCCGCGTGCCAGACTCGACGGGTGCCGCCACGGCGGTGGGCGGAAGGGGGCCGACGTGGTCGAACTGGCGCACCCCATCGGTCTGGAGATCGCCCAGCGGATCGTCTGCAGCGCGGAGAACAGTTCCCTGGACTGGCGCGCGATGTACGGCTACCTCGAGGACATCGACGACGGGCGCGGCTACACCGGCGGGCTGATCGGCTTCTGTTCCGGGACCGGGGACCTGCTCGACGTGGTCGAACGGTATGCCGCGATGTCGCCCGGCGCTCCCCTGGCCGGCTTCATTCCCGCCCTGCGCCGGGTGAACGGCACGGACTCGCATGCCGGGCTCGGGCGAGCCTTCGAGCGGGCCTGGCGGGAGGCCGCCACGGACCCCGCCTTCCGCACCGCACAGGACCAGATCCGCGACGAGCAGTACGTCCGGCCGGCGATCGAGGCCGCCCGCCGGGACGGGCTGCGCGGTCTGGGCCAGTTCATGTACTACGACGCCCTGGTGATGCACGGCCCCGGCGACGACACGGACAGCTTCGGCGGGATCCGGGCCGCCGCCCACCGCCGGCACCGGCCCCCGTCGGCCGGGGGTGACGAGCGGTCCTACCTCGCGGCGTTCCTCGACGTCCGCCGGCACGTCATGCGCCAGGAGGAGGCCCACGCCGACACCAGTCGGCTGGACACCGCACAGGCCTGGTGGCTGGCCGCGGGCAACCTGGACCTCGAACCCCCGCTGCGCTGGCAGGTGTACGGCGACGACTACGCCATCGACACGCTTCCCGACCGGTCCGCACCCGCCGGTCCCGGCGGGCACCCGGGCCGGCCGGACATCCCCGGATCGCCTGCAGGGCAAGCGAATCCACTGCACGGGCTGCTCGACCGCTGGGCCGGCGGCCTCTTCGGCCGCCAGCCGTTCCCCGGCGGCGGGTCGCTGCACCCGCCCAGGGTGCCGGCGTCCCACCCTGAAAACGCCCCGGCGGCGCGGCGAGGGCTCCGACAGGCCGATCGCGGGAGCTGATGGCAGGATCGACTGCGTGAGCGTGATCAAGATCAATGCCATCACCGTGCCGGCCGACAGCGGGGACGAACTGGCCCGCCGGTTCGCGGCCCGGGCCGGGTCCGTGGACGCCCAGGACGGGTTCGAGGGGTTCGAGCTGCTGCAGCCCGACGATGGCCGGACCACCTGGCTGGTCATCACCCGCTGGCGGGACGAGGCCGCCTACCAGGCCTGGACGACCTCCCCGGCCTTCGGACACGGGCACCGCGGGACGGCGGGCGCGGACGGACGGCCGCAGGCACCGGTCGGGATGAGCAGCGAACTCTGGTCCTTCACGGTCGCGGGCGGTTCCCGCGGCGGCTCCGCCACGACGGACGCCGCACAGGACTGACGGCACTGCACACGGCTGACGGCAGCCCGGACCCCGCCCGCCGTCCGCCGGGCGGGGTGGATCTGGTCAACTGAGCCCATGCCCGACCGGAGCGCCACCGCCGCCGTGTCCACCGGACCCACCCGCGCCACACCCCCCGGGACAGGCCCCGCCTCCCCCGGGACCGGCCCCGCG
>DASTGO010000526.1:0-3900 GCA_035719045.1 Kineosporiaceae bacterium
CTGCCTGCCGTTCCGGCCACCTCCGTTGCGCGCAAGTTCAGTGTTCATCCGCACGCCTCTCGTTTTGAATTTGAAACTGTTGATGCCGGGAGCAGAGGGGGAGTTTGCGGAAAGGCGGGGTCTTTCAATCCGCAATCTTCAATCAACTCAAGAAAAAACCCCGGCTCGCGCCAGGGTCGTTACTGCGGAGTAGCAGAGAGCTACTTCTTGGTCTCGTCCTTCTTCTCTTCCTTCTTTTCTTCCTTGGCAGCCTTCTTTTCGGCCTTCTTTTCCTTCTTCACGGCCTTCTTTTCGGCCTTTTCTTCCTTCTTCGTTTCTTCCGCGATCGGCTCCCACGCCTGGGCTCAGGCCGCGGGCTGGCTGGCGGTGTGGGCGCTGGTCGGGGTCGGGGTGGCGGTTCCGGTGCGCGGCCGCCCGGCCCTGATCTGGGCCCGGGACGTGATCTTGAGAGGAATCGGTGCAGCGATGGGATGGACACCCTGGCAGTCCCGCGCGGCCGCGGGCACGGCCGACGATCTGGACCGGGTCGACCTGCCCGGAGTGCTGGCCGGTGTGCTCACCCACGACGGGCCGCCGTTCGGGCCGCTGCAGGTACGCCCCGCTCTGGTGCACGACACCGCCGGGCAGACGTGGGCGGTGGTGGCCAGGGTCTGGCATCCGGGGATCGGGCTGAGCGAGGCCGACGCCCGCGCCCGGATGGCCGCCGGGTTGGCCGACCTGCTGGAAGGCGCGGCGACCGCCGAACTGGTCAGCCTGATCGCCCTGCAGGTGCGGACCCTGCCCGACGACGGCGCCGAGCGGGCGGCCTGGCAGCGGGCGCACGTCCGCCCAGACGCACCCCGGCTGGCGTTGGAGGTCACCCAGACGTTGGGTGCGGCGGTGGTGGCCGCGGCGGTGCGGCACGAGACGTTCGTGACGCTGGTGGTGCCCGACCACCGCATCGCCCGCGCCGCCCGGCAGGCCGGCGGCGGGATCGACGGGCGGGCCCGGGTGCTGTACTCGGCGATGGCCGAGGTGGAGGCCAGGCTGGTCGGGCAGGTCGGCGCGACCGCAGTGACCTGGCTGGACTCAGCGAGCCTGGCCACCGCGATCAGGACCGGGTTCGCGCCGGGGGAACGCCCCGGCCTGGTCGACGCCGCCCTGTCCGGGGCGCCGGTGTTGCCGATGGCCGCCGCGGGCCCGACCGCGGCCCCGGCCCCGCCGGTGCGGCACTGGGTCCACGACGCCTGGGCGAGTGTGACCTGCACGGTCCTGCTGCCGACCAAGGGCGCGTTGATGGGTGCGCTGGCCCCGGTGCTGGTGCCGGCCCAGGCGGGGGAGCGGCGGGCGTTGACGGTGTTCTTGGAGCCGGTCCCCGCGGCGAAAGCCGACCGGATCGTGGGCCGGGAGTCGATCTCGGCGGGCACGGCGGCCGAGGTCCGGTCCCGGATGGGGTTCGCGACCAGGGCCTCCCACCGCCGCGACGCCGCCCGGGTCAGCGACCAGGACGTGCGGTTGGCCGCCGGGAAGGCGCTGGTGCGCACCGCGGTCGCGGCGGCGGTCACCGTTCCCGCCTCGTGGCCGGTCGCCGATGCCGGCCGCGGGCTGGAGGCCAGCATCCGGGCCGCCGGGTTCACCCCGCTGCGCCTGGACCTGGCCCAAGACAGCGGCTTCGCCGCCGCCTGCGTCCCGCTGGGCATCGGGCTGCCCCGCCGCCGGGGGCTGCTGTGAACCCCCGCCGGGGCCGGGGCGGGCGCGGGGTCGCCACCCTGCTGGCCGACTTCGGCCACCACCTGCCCGCAGTGGCCCCCGCCCCGGCAGCCCCCAAGCAGGCTCCACACCAGGGCCCGCTGGTCGGTCCGCGTGGGCGGCGGGTGCCCGGCGGGGGCTGGGCGGCGGTGCCCGCCCCGTTGGCGACGTTCCGGATGACCTCCGAGCAGGTCGGCGGGGTGTGGCCGTTCATCCCCGCCGACGGGCTGCCCCCGACCGGGGCGCTGGTCGGCATCGACTGGCTGTCCGGAGGCGCGTTCTACGCCGACCCGATCGGCTGGACCCTGACCAACACCGCCGGGGTCACCAACCCCAACATGATCATCTTTGGGGCACCCGGGCGCGGGAAGTCGTCCACGGTCAAGACGCTGGCGTTGCGGCTGATGACCTACGGGTACCGCACCCTGATCCTCGGCGACGTCAAGGACGAGTACGAGGGCCTGTGCACCGCGCTGGGGGTGACCCCGCACGCGGTCGGGCCCGGTCTGGCCGCGCGGATCAACCCGCTGGACTTCGGGCCGCTGGGCCGGGACTGGTCCCGACTACCCGCCCAGGAGGCCCGACGCCGGGCGGCGATCGTGTTCGCCCGGTGGCTGCAGCTGCTGCGTGGCCTGGTCGGGTCCCAACGGGTGGCGTTCACCCCGACCGCGGAAACCGCCGTCGGGCAGGTACTGCGGGACCTGACCGGCTACACCGCCGGCGCCACCACCCTGGCCGAGATCACCATCCCGCAGGTGTGGCGAGCCCTGGCCGACCCCAGCGACCACCTGGTGACCGCCTGCCGGTACTCCTCGCGCCAGCACCTGCTGGACGACACCCGCGCGGTCCGTGACGCGTTGGGGGCGCTGACCCACGGCCACCTGGCCGGGCTGTTCGACGACAAGACCACCATCGAGGTGGACTGGCGGGCCCCGATCCAGTCGCTGTCGCTTTCGCGGCTGGAACCCCTGGGCGATGAGGCCGTCGGGATCGCGCTCATGGCGCTGAACTCCTGGGGCCGGGCGATGACCGAGGTCGGCGAGCCGGGCGACCTGCGGCTGGTGGTGCGCGACGAGGCGTGGAAGCAGATGCGGCTGGGCACCGACGCGGTCGCCTCCCTGGACGCCGACCTGCGGCTGTCCCGCCGGGACGGGGCCGTGCAGGTCGTGGTCGCGCACAAGCCGTCGGACATGCTGACCGTCGGCGACGCCGGGTCGGCGGCGGTCGCGATCGCCCGGGAACTGCTGCACCTGTGCTCCACCAAAGTGCTGCTGGGCCAGGACGAGGCGATCGGGGACGAACTGTCCGGGCTGCTCGGGCTGACCCCGATGGCCGAACGGATCGTGACCGGGTGGGCCACCGGCGGGCGGGGTCGGGCACTGTGGCTGGTCGGCACCCGCCAGTTCCAGGTCCAGGCCATCCTGACCGGCGCCGAGGCACGCCTGACCGACACCAACGAGGCGATCACCACGCCCCACCCGGGCCGGGCCTGACATGGCAGGCGGCGGGAAGGTCGCGGCGGCCCTCGTCGCGGTGGTGGTCGGGCTCGTCCTGCTGGTGGTGGGCCCGCTGCTGCTGATCGGTGTCGCGGTCGCCGCCGCCACCACCGACCCCTGCACCGGCCCGGCCGGGCCGGCGGTCTTGGCCGGGTCAGGGCCGCTGCCCACGCTGAACGCGACGCAGTCCGCCAACGCCCGGGTGATCATCGCGGTGGCCCTGCAGGTGGTCGGCCCACGGCTGGGTCCGGCCGCCGCGCAGCAGGCCGCCCGGATCGCGGTCGCCACCGCGATGCAGGAGTCCAGTCTGATCAATGTCGGGTACGGCGACGGCGTGGGCCCGGACTCGCGCGGGCTGTTCCAGCAACGCGCCCCGTGGGGTCCGCTGGCGGTGCGGATGGACCCGGCGGGGGCGACCCGGCTGTTCCTGACCGGCGGGCTGGCGGCGGGCACCCCGGGGCTGCTGGCGATCACCGGCTGGCAGTCGATGCCGCCCACGGCCGCCGCCCAGGCCGTGCAGCGGTCGGCGTTCCCGGACGCCTACGCCCGGTGGACCAACCTCGCGGCCTCCGCCGTGGCGGCGTTCGTGGCCGCCAACCCCACCGCCCTGTCCGCGCCCACCGCCGGCCCCGCCGGGGGCAGCACCCCAGGCGCACCCGCCGACAGCGGCGCCGTG
>DASTGO010000527.1:0-17190 GCA_035719045.1 Kineosporiaceae bacterium
CGACGCCACCGCCTCCCCCGCCGCCGCGGACCCCTCCCCCGTGGCCGACCACCCGGCGGTCCGCCGGGTGCGGGCCGCCCTCGCCGGACACGGCGCCGACGGCCGGATCGTCGTCCTCGACGACCACGCCCGGACCGCCCCGGCCGCGGCCGAGCAACTCGGGGTCGGCGTCGGGCAGATCGCGAACTCACTGATCTTCGCCGTCGCGGACCCGGACGCCCCGGGCGGGCGGCGGGCCCTGCTGGTCCTCACCTCCGGCGCGCACCGGGTGGACACCGTGAAGGTGGCGGCCCTGGTCGGCGTGCCACGGCTGGACCGCGCCGACGCCGGCTTCGTCCGGGAGCGGACCGGGTTCGCCATCGGCGGCGTGGCCCCGGTCGGGCACACCGAGCAGGTCCGCACCCTGGTGGACACGGCACTGGCCGAACATGACGAGGTGTGGGCGGCGGCCGGGCATCCCCGGACCGTCTTCCCGACCACGTTCGCGGAGCTGGTGCGGATCACCGGCGGCGAGCCGGCGGACGTGGCATGACCACCGCCCCGGACGTGCGGCGGCGGTCCCGTGCGGCCCTGGACCTGCTCACCGCGGCCCCCACCCACCGCGCCGCCGGGCTGGCGGTCACCCGGACCGGCAGGGAGCCCGGCAGCGCCCCCGCCCTGCTCCTGGTGCACGGCCTCGGCTCGGCCCGTTCGGTGTGGGCGCCGGTGCTGCCGGAGCTGGCCGACCGCTATGACGTGATCGTGGTCGACCTGCCCGGGCACGGCGCCTCCCCGCCGCTGGCACCGGGCGAGGACCGGATCCGCGGGATCGCCGACCGGCTGGCCGGATCCTGCGCGGAGCTGGGCGTACGCCGACCACATGTGGCCGGCAACTCCCTCGGGGGCTGGGCAGGGCTGGAACTGGCCGCCGACGGCAACGCCGCCAGTCTGACCGCACTGGCCCCGGCCGGGCTGCGCCGGGAGCCGACCCTGCCGAGTCCGATCCTGCTGCTCAACCGGCGGCTGGCGAAGCTGACCGGATCACTGGCGGACCCTCTGATCAGGTTCGGGCCGGTCCGGGCGCTGGTGTTCGCCTCCGGGACGGTGGACCCGTGGGCGCTGGACCTCGGGCTGGCCCGGGCCGCCGCGCGGGCGGTCCGGGAGTCCACCGGCTACGAGACGTTGCTCGCATCGGCCAGCCGCACCCGGTTCGAACGGGCCGCGACGATCGAGGTGCCGGTGACGATCGTGACCGGGGAGTCCGACCGGATCCTGCCGGGACAGGTGAACCGCTGCCGGGAGCTCGCCCCGGCCGGCGCCCGATGGGTGAGCCTGCCCCGCTGCGGGCATGCGCCGATGTGGGACGCCCCGGAGCGGACCGTTGAGCTCGTCGACGAGACGGTGGCGGCGGCGGAGGAGGACCTGACTGCGCAGCGGTGAGGGCGACGCCGGCTCCCCTCCGTCCAGAGGATGCCCGTCACCGTCCGCGGGGTATCGGGGGCCCCTAGACTCCGCGCTGTGGAGGCGATCATGGCGGAACCCGCGCATCGAGGTCTCCCCGGCCCGGCCCACCGGCGGAGCCGGCCGCGGGCCCCTCGGCGGGCCGTCCGGTGAGGCGGACCGGGACGGGCGGCAGCCGTCCGCGCCGGATCGGCCCGGGCGGGTTCGCCTCCGCCGGGCGGGTGCTGACCTGGGCCGGCAGCCTCGGCGCGATCGCGCTCACCGCACACTCGTGGGTGAACCTGCGCACCGTGCGCACTCCGGACCGCGACCCCGAACCGGTCGGTGAGCGGGTCAGCGTGCTGCTGCCGGTCCGGGACGAGGCCCACCAGGTCGGGGCCTGTCTGGCGGATCTGCTCGACCAGTCCGGGGTCGGCGACCTGGAGATCCTCGTCCTGGACGACCAGTCCGGCGACGGCACCGCCGAGGCGGTCCGCGCGGCCGCGGGCGGCGACCCCCGGGTGCGGCTGCTCACCGGGACCGCCCCGCCGCCGGGTTGGCTGGGCAAACCGCATGCCTGCCGCCAGCTGGCCGACGTGGCCACCGGGTCGGTGCTGGTGTTCCTCGACGCCGACGTCCGGCTCGCCCCGCAGGCGCTGGCCGCCACCGTGGGTCTGCTGCGCGGCAGCGGCCTGGACCTGATCGCACCGTTCCCCCGGCAACTGGCCGAGACCGCCGGGGAGCGCCTGCTCCAGCCCCTGCCGGCCTGGTCCTGGCTGACCACCCGGCCGGCGCCGGCGTCCCTGGCCGAACGTTCCTCCCTGCGCCGGCTGTCGGCGGCCGGCGGGCAACTGTTCGCCGTCGATGCCGCGGCCTACCGGCGGGCGGGCGGTCACACGGCCGTGCGGGACCGGGTGCTGGACGACCTCGGGCTGCTTCGGGCGGTCAAGGCCTGCGGCGGGCGCGGCGGGGTGGCCGACGGCAGCGGGATCGCCCGGTGCCGGACGTACACCAGCTGGTCACAGGTCCGCGACGGGTACGGCAGGTCGCTGTGGGAGGCGTTCGGCTCCCCGGCAGGCGCGGCCGGGGTGCTGGCCGGGCTCAGCCTGCTGTACGTCGTCCCGCCGGTGGCGGCGCTGCGTGGATCGGCGATCGGGCTGGCCGGGTACGCCGCGGCCGCCGCGGGCCGGTACATGGTCGCCGAGCGCACCGGCGGCCGCTCCCTGCCGGACTGTCTGGGACATCCGGCGTCGATCGCCCTGCTCGCGGGGCTGACCGCGGACTCCTGGCGGCGGCACCGGCGCGGGACGCTGACCTGGAAGGGCCGGCAACTGCCGGGTGGTACGCGATGACCCCGCTGCCTGCCACTGCCGGGCTGTCGGTGGCGAGGCCCCGCAGGCCGGTCCCGGCCGTGGCCGCGGCGCTGCTGACCGTGGCGGCACTGCTGACGGTGACGGTCTCGGGCTGCTCCGCAGAGCCGGCCGGTTCGGGAGCGGCCGCGCAGGCAGCCCTCACCGGGGCGGGTGCCACCCGCGGCGCCCCGCCCCCGACCCAGGTGGCGGCGGGCACCGTGGTCAGCGGCTTCCCCTCGAAGCTGGTCCCGCTGCCCCCGGGGACGACGGTCAAGGCATCGGCGGTGCAGCGCCACGGCGACCTGCTGGACGTGTCCGTGTCCGCGGTCACCTCGGCGTCGGCGCAGGACCTGCTCGCCTTCTACGGCAAGGCACTCACCGCGGCCGGGTTCAGCCAGACCAGGGGCAGCATGCTGCCGGCCGGAGCGACCGGGCTGGCGTTCGCCCGCGGCGGCGGCCGCGAACTGCTCGTGCTGGCCGTCGTGGACCGGCACTGGTCGCGCTCGTTCAGCCTCGGGGGCACGGTCGCCGCCTCCGGTTGACCCTGCCCGCAGCGCTCACCCGTCAGTACCGGGGGGCGGTCCCGGCGGCCGGCGGGAGGGCGGCGGCGAGCGCCCGGGCGTTGCGACGGATCTTCGGCGGGATGGGCGGGAAGGTCAGCAACATCGGCGCCGAGCCACTGCCCAGGTCGAGCAGCATCTTGAGGAAGAAGCCCGAGGCGAACTCGAGGACCCGCAACCCCGACCGCGGGAAGCCCACCAGGTACCGGCCCGGACCGCCCGTGGACGGGTTCGCCTCGAAGAACATCAACTGGCGGTCGGAGAGCACGAGATAGACGTCCTGCGGGGCGAACGCCATCGTCCCCATGACCGTTCCCCCGGTCACCGCGCTGGCCAGCAGGGAGGCGGCCATCCCGGCGGCCGCGCCCGCCGCGTTGCGGCGAACCGTCTCCTTCGCCGAGCTGAGCCGCGCCATCGCGATCAGTTCGACGGTCTCGCCGGGCTGCATCGCCCCGGCAGCCGTCTTGAGCAGGCGGCGTTCCCGCATCGAAGCCATGAGCTCTCCCCGTTCTCCTCGGCCCCCGGCGTACGGCGTCCGCCGGTCACCCACCGCGGAACACTTCCGCAGTGACGGCCGGGAACGTTACCAACGGTCGATCAAGTCAGGGCAAAGGTACGGATAGGCCCTGGTAGCTCAACGGGAGCAGTAGCCGTCAGTCACCGTTGGCTGTGTCGAACCTGGCGGGGATCATCTAGCATCCGCTGTCGTGACCGACGCGCCGACCGGATATCCCCACGATCCGTACCACCCCGGCCGGCCCGGCCACCCCGGTCAGCCACCGTGGACGGCACCCGAAGCCCCACCCGTGTCCGCTCCCGGCCACCCGGCCGCCGGCTATCCGGCCCAGGCCTACCCGGCCGCCGGCTATCCGGCGCACGCCCACCCCGCCGCGGCGTACCCGACCGCAGGCGCGTACCCGCCCCAGGGCCACCCGGGCGCAAGCCATCCCCCCGCCGGCTATCCGCCCCAGGCCTACCCGGCCGCCGGTCATCCGGCACCCGGGTACCCCGTCCAGCCGACGGCCGGGCCGGCTCCCGGCGTGATGTCCCCCGAGCTGGACCGGATCCGCACCGCACACGCGGCCCGGGACTGGCCTGCGCTCCGGCAGGGGATCCAGGCGCTGCCGACCGCCGACGAGCGCATGGTCGCCTGCACTGCGGTGTGCGCCCACGGAGACGAGGAGTTCTACCGCTCGGTGCTGGCCGCGCACCCGCAGGACCCGCTGGCGATGACCCTGCTGGGCTACACCCTGCTGGTCACCGGCTGGGCGATCCGTGGCGGCGGCTGGGCGAACACGGTCAGCCGCGAGCAGTTCGCCGCCTTCCAGGAGTACCTGCACCGCGCCGACGCCGTCCTCATCGACGCCCTCGCCCGGCAGCCGCAGCTGGCGGAGGCCTGGGCGGTCCGGGTGACCGTGGCCAGAGGACTGCAGCTGTCCCCGGCGGAGGCGCGCCGGCGCTACCAGCAGGCGGTGCGTCACGCGCCGCACCTGCTCGCGGCGCAGCTCAGCCTGCTGCAGAAGCTGCTGCCGAAGTGGAGCGGCAGCTGGGAGGCTGCGGAGGAGTTCGTCCGGACCTGTGTCGCCGAGGCACCGCCGGGCGCCCCGAACATCGTCCTGGTCGCCGAGCTGCACCTGGAGCGGATGCTGGGACTGTCCGCCGCGCAGCGCAAGGAGTACTTCGCCCGGCCCGAGGTTCGCACGCAGATCCTGGACGCCGCCCGGCGGGGTCCGCTCGCGCCGGACTTCCGGCCCGGGCTGCGCGCCAAGAGCGTCTACAACACCTTCGCCCTGGTCCTGGCCCTGATCGAGGAGTACGCCGGGGCCGCCCACTGTTTCCAGGCCCTGGCCGGGCAGATGTCGGACGCTCCGTGGGACTACCTGGGGCAGCCGATGGAGCAGTTCGTCCTCTACCGCGACCGTTGCCTGCGGGAGGCCCGGCGATGATCCGACAGACCGAGGTCGACGGCATCCCCACCCTGATCGCCCGTACGGACGGCCCGATGACCGCCGGGCTGATGTTCCGGGTCGGGATGGCCGACGAGACCCTGCCCCTGTGCGGGATCACCCACCTCGTGGAGCACCTCGCCCTGCACCGGCACGGGCTGGCCGACTACCACTACAACGGCACCACCTCCGCCACCGAGACCCACTTCCTGGTGCAGGGATCGCCGGAGCAGGTCGTGGCGTACCTCACCGGGGTGTGCGCGGGACTGACGAACCTCCCGCTGGAGCGGCTGCAGACGGAGAAGTCGATCCTGGAGACCGAGGCGAACGGGCGGTCGCTGAACCTGCTCGCCCGGGTCCGGCACGGTGCGCGTGACTACGGCCTGACCGGCTATCCCACCTGGGGGCTTGCACAGCTGCGGCCGGAGGATGTCCAGGGCTGGGCGTCGGCCTGGTTCACCCGGGGCAATGCCGTCCTGTGGATCGCCGGGGACGACGTGCCGGGCGGACTGCGGCTGCACCTGCCGGACGGTCCCCGCCGCCCGCTGCCCGTCCCGTCACAAGCGCTGCCGGAGGGCAGGGCATACCTCACCACCCAGACCGACAGCGTGACGTTCGACGGGCTGGTCGGGCGCGGCGCCGCGGCGATGGTCTACACCGAGGTGTTGCAGCGCCGCCTGTTCCGGGACCTGCGGCTGGAGGGCGGCTACTCCTACACCGTGGCCACCGGGTACGAACGCCGCGGTGAGCACGCGGCCGCGGTGACCGCGATGGCCGACACGCATCCCGACTGCTACGACGCGGTGATCGGCGCGACCGTGGACGCCCTGGCCTCGCTGGCCGCCGGGCACGTCGACGAGGGGGACATCGCATCGGTGAAGGCGCAGTTCCGGGAGAACCACAGCCTTCCGGACGCGGATGCGGGCCGGCTGCCCTCCATGGCCTGCGAACTGCTCGCCGGGAGGCCGGTGCGCACCGCGGCGGACCTGCTCGCCGAGATCAGTGCCGTGGAGCCTGCCGCCGTCGCCGCGACCGCGGCCCGCAGCTGGCAGAACGGGCTGCTCAAGGTCCGCGACGGGCAGGAGGTCGAGTGGACCGGCTTCACCGGCTTCAGCACCCACCGGGCGCCGGTCCCGCCGGTCAGCGGTGCGCCGCGGCCCGCCCGTGACGACGCCGAGCGCCGGCTGGTCCTCGGCTCCGACGGGGTCAGCCTGCAGTCCCCGGCCCTCACCTCGACGGTCCGGTTCGACGCCTGCGCCGCGCTGCTCGCCTGGCCGGACGGCGCCCGGCAGGCGATCGGGGCGGACGGGACGACCATCGCCGTCGAGCCGACCCGGTTCGGCCTGGATGCCGCGGCCGTCGGCACCCTGACCGCCGGGGTGCACCCCGCGCGGGTGATCTGGATGCCGCCGCGCGATCCCGGGGAGATCCCCACCGAGCAGTCCTGGGGTCCCGCCGCCGACGACGGGCGGTCCGGCCGGGGCCGGGGCAAGGGCGGCCGATCGCCGGTCGGCAGTGGCGGGCCGGCCGGCAACGGTGGACCGGGCGGCTACGGTGCGCCCGCCGGGGTCCGCCCGCCCGGGACGCCGTCCCTGGTGGGGCTGATCGGCCTGTACGTGCTCGCGGTCCCGCTGTCACTGTTCCTGCTGCTGATGACGCTGCTGTCGATCGGGGACCCGGAGTCGGACTCGGCACTGTGGGTGGCCCTGGTCGTGACGTGGTTCGTGCCGGCCTTCTTCTGGCTGGGGATCGTCCTGCTGCACCGGCACCGGCGGCGCGGCAGGCGCTGGGCCGGCTGACCCGCTGCGGGCAGCCCGACCGACCGATCAGCGGCCGGGGCGGGGCGGGCCGGGGCGTGTGGTGTCGAGCAGCAGCGCGGCGCGGGACAGCCGGTCCAGCCACCAGGCCTGCCGCTGCGGATCCGCGGCGTGGGCCCGGCAGCGGTCGGGATCAGGTTCGGGGGCCCGGCGCGGGACCGGCAGGCAGCCGTCCACCGGCAGCAGCCGGTCCGCCCCGGCCACCACGTCCCCGGTCATCAGCGCACCGGTCCCCAGGCCGCAGGCCAGGTCGAGGCCGGGCAGGGCACCGGCGAGGGCGAGCTGGGCGGCCAGGCCGACGCTGCTCTCCAGTGCCGAGGACACCACGCAGGCCAGCCCGGCGGCGGCGGCCACCGCCAGCGACCGCCGGACCCCGCCGAGCGGGGTGCACTTGATCACCGCGACGTCGGCAGCACCGGCGACGGCGACCGTGAGCGGGTCCTCGGCGCGGCGGATCGACTCATCCGCGGCGATCGGGACCCCGACCCGGCGGCGGACCTCGGCCAGTTCCGGCACCGTCCGGCAGGGCTGCTCGACGTACTGCAGGCCACCGGCGGCGGCGTCCAGGGCGGTGATCGCGGCGACGGCGGACTCCACGTCCCAGGCGGCGTTGGCGTCCACCCGGATCGCGCCGGACGGTCCGAGCGCCTCCCGGACGGCGGCCACCCGGGCCAGGTCGGCGTCCAGCGTGCCGGGGGCGTCGGCCACCTTGACCTTCGCCGTGGCGCAGCCGGATGCCGTCACCAGCTGGTGGGCCCGGGCCGGGTCGACCACGGGCACCGTCGTGTTCACCGGCACCCGGTCCCGGACGGGTTCGGGCCAGCCCGTGACGGCAGCCTCCAGGGCGGTGGCCAGCCAGTCCGCGGCGATCCGGTCCCCGTAGTCGTCGAACGGGCAGAACTCACCCCAGCCGGCCGGTCCGCGCAGCAGGACGCCCTCCCGCACGGTGATCCCGCGGAACCGCTCGACCATCGGCAGCGCGTACACCCGCAGCCCGCCGACGTCGACGCCGAGCCGTTCCAGGACGGCCAGCCCCTCCCGCTCCCTCACCGCGGCAGGCTACCGGGGACGTTGGCCCCGCCCTCCCCGTGGTTTCGTGATCATGCCGGGACCGACCAGGTCGTGGACCTGTGCTCGGGCGGATCCGGGCCCTGGACGTATCTGCACGCCGACCTTGCTGCGGCAGGGACCCCGGTGAGCGTGGTCTTCACCGACAGGTTCCCCGACCATGCGGCGCTGCCTGAGGCAGCGTCGGCCATCGACCCGGACCGTGCCCGCTACGAACCGGACCCCGTTCACGCACCGGCGGTCCCGGCCGCGTTCTTCCCGACTCGTACCTGATCGGCTACCGGTGGCCGATCAGCCGTGACCGTGGCGGTGCCAGGTATCAGACCGGTGTGTCACCACTCGGTGAGCAGTTGGGCCGGTGCCCCCGCAGTCCTCGCGATTTCGTGCACGATCTGGAAGAGATCCGGAACGATAGGCGATTGTGATCACGAGGGTGGGGCCCGGGCGGGCGTTGGTCTACGGCGCGGTGGGTGTGGGGGCCGTACTGGTGGGGGTGTGGGCGCTCAGCCGGGTGAAGGTCGGGGATGTCGACCCGGTGGGGGCGGGCGTCGGGACGGCGTCCTTGCTGGCCGGTCTTGTCGCGATGGTGTTGGCGGTGCGGGCGTGGCGGTGGCAGGAGACCAACACCGCGGACCTGACCCAGCGGCTGGCCGACATGGTCACTCACGCTGAGGGCCTGGCCCGTCAGCAGTTGCTCGGCGGGCACGACAAGCCCATCAACGTGGAGTTCGAACTCCAGCAGGCACCCGCGCACAACGCCACCCACGCCGCGACCAGGGGCCAGCTGCAGGAGGTGGTCGCCTACTACACCCGGCTGCGCCCCCGACGGATGGTGATCACCGGTGCCCCGGGGGCGGGCAAGACCGTCCTTGCCATCGAGTTGATCCTGGCCCTGTTGGATCCGAAGACCCGTAAACCGGACGACCCTGTCCCGGTCCGCTTCTCCGCCGCGTCCTGGGACATCACCGCCGATCAGGCCGCCGACCCGCACGCTGCCGCCGAGGCGGTCGAGCGATGGCTGGTCGAGCACCTGACCGTCACCTACCGGTTGGCTCCGGCATCGGCGGCAGCGCTGGTGGCCGCCCAGAAGATCCTGCCGGTCATCGACGGGCTGGACGAGATGGACGCGGTCCCCGCCCCCGGCTACGACTCCCGCGCCGCTCGGGCGCTGCAGATCCTCAACGGCTACCAGGTCAGGCGGGCCAAGGCCGAACTGGTGCTGACCTGCCGCAGGCAGCAGTACCAGGCACTGCTGTCATCCGGGGTCTGGGCCGAAGACGCCGCCTGCGTGCAGATCCACCAGGTCACCATCCGCCAGACCCGCACCTTCCTCCACGACCGGGTCAACGACCTCACCCGCTGGCAGAACGTGCTGAACCAGATCGACCGTCACCCCGACAGCCCCCTGGCCCAGGCACTGTCCACCCCGTGGCGGCTCACCCTGGCCGTCGTGGTGTACGAGCAACGCGACCACCACGGCGGATTCCTGCGTGACCCCAGCGACCTGACCGCCCCAGCACTGGACACCCCGGACGCGATCCGTGACCACCTGCTGGCCTCGTTCATCCCCGCCGCCACCGCCGTCTACCGCGACCCGGACACCGCCCACCGACCCGATCCGGACCGAACCCACCGATGGCTGGCCGTCCTGGCCGCCTACCTCGACCACAACGCCAGCACCGGCCGGACCCTGGCCGGGCGCCCCCTATCCAGCACCGACATCGTCCTGCACGAACTGTGGCCCCTAGCCGGCACCCGCCTACCCCGCGCCGTACACCTGGGGATGATCGCCGCCATCTGGCTGATCGCTGCCCCGGTGATATTCACCCAGGCCCCGATCGGACTCGCTCCCCGCCAGATCCTGGGAACCAGCGCCCCGACACTCGGCGTGGGTGGCCTCGCGTATCAGGTGTGGACGACCGCCTGGTCCCAACCATCCCGGGCCGACCTCACCCGACTGCGAACCCCCCAAGGCCTGAAACAGCTCGCGTTCGGGCTCGCGGGCGGGCTCATGCTCGGGCTCGCGGGCGGGCTCGCGGGCGGGCTCGCGTTCGGGCTCGCGTTCGGGCTCGCGCTCGGGCTCGCGCTCGGGCTCACGGGCGGGCTCGCGCTCGGGCTCGCGGGCGGGCTCACGGTATCCGCGCCGAACAAGGCCAGCAGAGACCCTCGGACCATCCCACGAGACGACCTCGCGGTCGGGCTCACGCTCGGGCTCTCGGCCGCACTCGCGGTCGGGCTCGCGGTCGGGCTCACGGGCGGGCTCACGATCGGGCTCGCGGCCGCACTCGCGTTCGAGCTCGCGTTCGGGCTCACGGGCGGGCTCACGGGCGGGCTCGGGGGCGGGTTAGCGGGATGGCGCTACGTCGCCCTGCTGCTGTGTACCCGCCGACGCGGGGAGAAGTGGCTGCCCTGGCGACTCGGCCGGTTCCTCGACTGGTGCTACCACGCCGGGCTAATCCGCATCGCAGGCAACGGCTACCAGTTCCGCCACCGCGAGCTGCAGGACTACCTGGCCCACCACCCCGTGCCGTAGCTCCGCACCCGTCTCTCCGGCACATGAACGAACGTCTGCGGGAACCTTGGTCGGTAGCGCATCACCGCAGGTCAGATATGCAACAGAACCCGCGTCCGAGGCAAGGTCACGCCGCTGGCGGTGACGGAGCGCTCCCACCGGGAACGCCGCGGCATCCGGGCGGTCCCTGTCAGCCGCCGTGGGCCACCCCGCCGAGGCCGGCGAACACCTCCAGCGTCGCCGTGGACCGGTTCAGCGTGTAGAAGTGCAGTCCGGGCGCACCGCCGTCGAGCAGCCGGCGGGACAGCTCGCCGGCCACCTCCACCCCCACCCGGCGCACCGCGGCGGGGTCACCGGCCAGCGGTTCCAGCCGGTCCAGCAGCCACCGCGGGAGGCCCGCACCGCTCAGCCGGGCGAACCGCTCAACCTGCTGGAGGCTGGTCACCGGCATGATCCCGGGGATGATCGGCAGCCGGCAGCCGAGCGCGGCCACCCGGTCGACCAGCCGGAAGTAGGCGTCGGCGTCGAAGAAGAACTGGGTGACCGCGAAGTCCGCCCCGGCGTCGGCCTTCTCGGCCAGCACCCGGGCGTCCTGGTCGAGGTCCACGCTCTCCGGGTGCTTGTCGGGGAAGGCGGCCACGCCGATGGTGAAGCCGGTCACCTTGCGCAGCAGCCGGACCAGGTCCACCGCATGGTCCAGCCCGCCCGGATGCGGCACCCAGGGCTGCCCCGGACCGCCCGGCGGATCCCCGCGCAGGGCCAGCACGGTGGTCACCCCGGCGTCGGCGTAGGCCCCGATCACCTGCCGCAGTTGGGCCTCGGTGGCTCCCACACAGGTCAGGTGGGCGACCGGGGTCAGCGTGGTCTCCCGGGCGATCGCCGCGGTGATCCGGGTGGTCCGGTCCCGGGTCGACCCGCCGGCACCATAGGTCACCGAGACGAAGGTGGGGGCCAGCGGCTCCAGGCGGCGGATCGCCTGCCACAGGGCTGCCTCGGCCACGTCGTCCCTGGGCGGGAAGAACTCGAAGGAGAACGAACGCCTCCCGGCCTCCAGCAGGTGGTGCAGCGCCGCGTTGAGCGGCCGGCCGTGACCGGCCGGCGGCGCGGGGGGAACCATTCGGCCAGCCTAGCCACCACCCGCCGCCGATCCCGGCTGCCGGGCGCGTAGCGTGAGGTGCGCCGCGGGTTCCGGTCGGCCCGGATCCGGCGGGTGCGGGCCCCGGCCCACCCCCTAGGCTGAACGGCCAGCATGCTGACCATTCAGGCGGGGAACCACACCACCGCAACCATCCGCACCACCGCAACCCCCGTACCACCGCGTGCCCCGTACCACCGAGACCCGCTGGAGCTGCCGTGACGTCCCCGTGGGCAAGCCCCCTGGACGTGGAGGATCTGCGGTCCCGCGTCCACAAGGCCCTCGACGACTTCCTCGCCCGCCAGGCCGATGCGCTGGAACGGGTCAGCCCGGAGTGCGCGCCGCTGATCGAGGCGATCGCCGACCTCGTCCGGGGCGGTAAGCGGCTGCGCCCGGCGTTCTGCTACTGGGGCTGGCGCGGGGCCGCAGGGCCGGACGACGAGCTGATCGTGCACGCGGCCGCCGCGATGGAGCTGTTCCAGGCCGCCGCCCTGATCCACGACGACGTCATGGACGGCTCGGACACCCGGCGCGGGATGCCCTCGGTGCACCGCCGGTTCGCGGCCCGGCACGCCGAGGCCGGCTGGGCCGGGGACGACGAACGGTTCGGGCTGGCCGGTGCCGTGCTGGCCGGGGACCTCTGCCTGGTCTGGAGCGGGGAACTGCTGGCGGCCAGCGGCCTGGACCCGCAGCGGCTGGCCGCGGCCCGGATCCCGTTCGACCGGATGCGCACCGAGCTGATGGCCGGGCAGTACCTCGACATGCTGGAGCAGGCGGTGGCGGGAGGCCGGGCGCAGTCCCCGGTCGACCGAGCCCGGCGGGTGATCCGGTACAAGTCCGCGAAGTACTCCGTCGAGGAGCCGCTGCTGATCGGCGGCACCCTGGCCGGCGCCGGGCCCGAACTGCTGGCCACCTACAGCACGTACGGGCTGACCCTGGGCGAGGCGTTCCAGCTGCGCGACGACGTGCTCGGGGTCTTCGGGGACCCGGAGGAGACCGGCAAGCCTGCCGGGGACGACCTGCGCGAGGGCAAGCGAACCGTCCTGGTCGCGATGACCCTGCAGGCGGCTGACCCCGACCGGCGGGCCGAGGTGCAGCGGCTGCTCGGCCGCCCGGACCTGGACACCGCCGGGGTGGACACCCTGCGCGGGATCATCCGGGACACCGGGGCACTGGACGCGGTGGAGCGCCTGATCGCCGATCTGGTGGTCCGGGCCCGGCAGGCACTGCACGCCGGGCAGGTCGCCGAGCCCGCCCGCGATGTGCTGGACGCCCTGATCACGGCGGCCACCGACCGGACCGCGTAGGTGTCCGCCCTCCCCCGGCCGTCCCGCCGGACCGGGCGGCTGCAGCTGCCCCGGCTGCCCGGTCGCGGGTTCCGGACCGTCACCGGCCCCAGCGACCACGTCGTGGTGGTGGGCGCCGGACTGTCCGGGCTGTCGGCGGCACTGCGGCTGGTCGCGGCGGGCCGGCAGGTGACCGTCCTGGAGCGGGAGGCGGTGCCGGGCGGGCGGGCCGGGCTGGTCGAGTCGGCGGTGGACGGCGGGGTGTACCGGTTCGACACCGGGCCGACCGTGCTCACGATGCCGGACCTGATCGCCGACTGCTTCGACACCGTCGGGGAGTCCCTGACGGACTGGCTCACCCTGCGCCCGGCGGACCCGCTGTACCGGGCGAACTTCGCCGACGGGTCCCGGCTGGACGTGCACGCCGACCCCGAGGCGATGGCCGCCGAGATCGCCGGAGTGATCGGGCCGCGGGAGGCCGACGGGTTCCGCCGGTACGTGGACTTCGTGTCCGCCCTGTACCGCTACGAGCTGCGGGACTTCATCGACCGCAACGTCGACTCCCCGCTCGGCCTGCTCACCCCGAACCTGGCCCGGCTGGTCGCGGCGGGCGGGTTCGGGCGGCTGGCCGACCGGGTCGGGGACTTCCTGCGGGATCCGCGCACCCGGCGGGTGTACTCGTTCCAGGCGATGTACGCCGGGCTGTCCCCGCACCGGGCACTGGCCCTGTACGCGGTGATCTCGTACATGGACAGCGTGGCCGGGGTGTACGTCCCCGAGGGCGGGATGCACGCCGTCCCGCGCGCGCTGGCCGGGGCCGCGGCCAGGCACGGGGTCACCTTCCACTACGGGACGGCCGCTACCCGGGTCGAGCACGAGGCCGGCCGGGCCCGGGCGGTGCACACCGCGGACGGGCGGCGGATCGCCTGCGACGCCGTCGTGCTCACCGCGGACCTGCCGGTGGCCTTCCGCGAACTGCTCGGCGTCACCCCGCGCCGGCTGCAGCGGCTGCGCTACTCCCCGTCCTGCTACCTGATGCTGGCCGGCTCCGCCACGCGCTACCCCGGGACCGTCCACCACAACGTGCACTTCGGCGCGGCCTGGCGGGAGGTGTTCGACGACCTGGCGTCCGGACGGCTGATGCGTGACCCGTCCTTCCTGGTCACCAACCCCACCCGCAGCGATCCCGGTCTCGCCCCGGCCGGCCGCGAGATCTACTACGTGCTGTTCCCCACGCCGAACCTGGACGCCCCGCTGGACTGGTCCCGGATCGCCCCCCGCTACCGGGAACATGTGCTGGCCACCCTGCAGGCCCGCGGGTACCCCGGATTCGCCGACGGGATCGAGGTCGAGCACGTGACCACCCCGCAGGACTGGGCGGCCCGCGGGATGGAGCGCGGGGCACCGTTCGCCGCCGCGCACACCTTCGGCCAGACCGGACCGTTCCGGCCGGGCAACCTGTGGGGCGAGAACGTCGTGTTCGCCGGCTCCGGGACCCGGCCGGGAGTGGGCGTGCCCATGGTGCTGCTGTCCGGGCGGCTGGCGGCCGAGCGGATCACCGGCCCCGACCGGGCGTACCGGTCCCGGGCCTGGCCGCGGTGAACCCGCACAACTAACCACCCGGGAGGGTACGAAGCAGGCCAGAGATCGGGCAGGATGGCCGGGTGAGCGTGCGAGCCCTGGACGCCGCGGGCATCGAGGACCCGCGGCTGCGCGTGGCGTTCGAGGTCTGCCGGAAGCTGCACGTGCAGCACGGGCGGACCTACTACCTCGCGACCCAACTGCTGCCGCCGGCCAAGCGCCCGTACGTCTGGGCGCTGTACGGCTTCGCCCGGTACGCCGACGAGTTCGTCGACTCCCTCACCGACCCGCGGCCGGAGGCCCTGGTCAGCTGGTCGAAGGAGTTCCTGGACGCGATCGTGGCCGGCGACACCGACGACCCGGTCTGCCTGGCGATGATGCACACCATGCGCCGCTGGCAGATCCCGCGGGCGTATGTCGAGGCGTTCCTGGAGTCCATGCAGATGGACATCTCGGTCACCCGGTACGCCACCTACCCCGACCTCGAGCGGTACATGTACGGCTCCGCGGCGGTGATCGGCCTGCAGGTGCTGCCGATCCTGGAACCGCTCGCGCCGGAGGCGGCCGCCCGGGCCCGGGCGCTGGGTGAGGCGTTCCAGCTGTCGAACTTCATCCGTGACGTCGGGGAGGACCTGCGCCGCGGCCGGATCTACCTGCCGCTGGAGGACCTGGAGGCGTTCGGGGTGACCGAGGACGTGCTGGTCCGCGGGGTGACCACCGCCCCGGTCCGGGAGCTGATCCGGTTCGAGGTCGAACGGGCCCGGCGGCTGTACGCCTTCGCCGAACCCGGGATCGACATGCTGCACCCGACCAGCCGGGACTGCGTGCGCACCGCCTTCACGCTCTACGGGGAGATCCTCGATGCCGTGGAGGAGTCGCACTACCAGGTGCTGTCCCGGCGGGCCGTGGTGCCGCTGACCCGGCGGCTGCAGGTCGTCGTCCCGGCGCTGCGGCACGCCCGGTCCGTCCGGCGGGACGAGAACCGCTGGGTCAGCGTCGAGCGCTGATCCGCCCGGCAGGCCGGGCGGCCGGGCTCAGAAGGCCAGGGCCTGCGCGCCTCAGAAGGCCAGGGCCTGCGCCCGGCGGCGGACCTCGGTCTTGCGACCGGCCCGCAGCGCCTCGATCGGGGTGCCCGGCAGGCTCTCGTCCGCGGTGAACAGCCAGCGCAGCGCCGACTCGTCGTCGAACCCGGAGTCGGCCAGCACGCTGAGCGTGCCGCGCAGGTCCGGCAGCGGCTCGTCGGCCAGCAGCAGCGCCTCGGGGACGCTGAGCACGTTGCGCTCCCCGCGGCGGACCGCCACCAGGAAACGGTCCTGCACCAGCCTGCGGACCCGACCGACATCGATCCCGAGCCGTTCGGCGACATCCGGCAGGGTCAGCCACGAGGGCACCAGGGCGTCCAGTTCCTCCACGGGGCCAAGCCTGCCATGTCCTCCCCCCGGCGCGCCGCGACAGGGTCCGCCCGGCCGGGCGCGGGGGCGCCACTCGGGGTGGTTCGGTGCCCGCCTGCCACCGCGCACCCGGAGGCGAACGTAGACTCCCGGCGTGGACACCACCGTGCGGGACCCCCTGGAGGGGCGACTGCTCGATGGGCGGTACTCCGTCCGGTCGAGGATCGCGCGCGGCGGCATGGCGACGGTCTACCTGGCACTCGACCGGCGGCTCGGCCGGGACGTGGCGCTGAAGATCATGCACCACCATCTGGCCGACGACCAGTCGTTCCACACCCGGTTCATCCGGGAGGCCCGCTCGGCCGCCCGGCTGTCCCATCCGAACGTGGTCCAGGTCTACGACCAGGGCAGCGACGGGGACCTGCTCTACCTGGCGATGGAGTACCTGCCGGGCCGCACCCTGCGCGAGGTGCTCGTCGAACGCGGCGTCCTCACCCCGCGCGAGGCCCTGACCGTCTTCGAGCCGATCCTCGACGCGCTGTCCGCCGCCCACCGGGCCGGGATCGTCCACCGCGACGTCAAGCCCGAGAACGTCATCCTCACCGACGACGGCCGGGTCAAGGTCGCCGACTTCGGGCTGGCCCGGGGCGCCACCCCGAGCGCGGCCACCACCGGGCAGCTGATGGGCACCGTCGCCTACCTGTCCCCCGAACTGGTCACGCGCGGGGTCGCCGACGCCCGCAGCGACGTGTACGCGGCCGGGATCCTGCTGTTCGAGATGCTCACCGGCTGCCAGCCGTTCACCGGTGACGTCCCGATCCAGGTCGCCTACCGGCATGTGCACGAGCAGGTCCCGGCACCGTCGAGGCTGGTCCCGCAGCTGCCGGTGCAGCTGGACGACCTGGTGCTGGCGGCGGCCGCCAACGATCCTGACCGGCGTCCGGGCAGTGCCGGGGAACTGCTGGCGATGGTCCGCCAGGCCCATGCCGAACTGCCGTCGTCCCTGCTCGACATCCGGCCGCGCCGGCCGGTCCCGGGCGCGGCGCCCCCGGCCGCCGAGAACGTCCGGGCGGCGGGTCCGGCCAGCGACGGGCGGACCACGGCCCTGGCCGGAGCCGCCCCG
>DASTGO010000528.1:0-15542 GCA_035719045.1 Kineosporiaceae bacterium
CCCGGCACCGGGGCCCCGACCCGCGGCGCTCTTGGCGGTACGTCGATCTTGCTGCCGTTTGCCTCGACGCGCTCCAGGTCGTCGCGGCGGGGGTGCTGCTTGTCGGGGTCCTGCTCAGCGGTTGCGCGCTGGTGCCCCGGCTGGCCGGCTGGACCGCCGTCGTCGTCACCAGCGGCTCCATGGCGCCCGCCGTCCAGGTCGGTGATGTGGTGGTCGCCGATCCCGGTGCCGTCGCGCGCGTCCGGCCCGGGCAGATCGTGGTGGTCCGGCAACCGGACCGCGGCGGATCCCTGCTCACCCACCGGGTCGCCCAGATACTGCCCGACGGCGACCTGATCACCCACGGCGACGCCAATGCCGTCAACGACGCCGTGGCCGTCCCCCGCGGCAGGGTGCTCGGGGTGGCCCGGCTGGTCGTCCCGTACCTGGGCCGGCTGGCGCTGTCCGTCCGCGACCCGGACCGGCAGAACCTGACCTGGGCGGGCGCCGTGGTCGCAGCCGCCCTGTTCGCGGCCCTGCGTCCGGTGCGGCGGCGCCCTCCCGTCCCGGGGCACGGTGGGGGACGGCCGAGGTCCGGGACATGAGGGGGCGGGCGCGCGCCGGATGGGTCGGGGCGGGATTGGCCTGGCTGTCCGCATCGGCGGTGTGGGGGGCGGGCGTCGTCCCCTCGACCGAGGCGACGTTCAACGCCCTGACCACGACCTCGGCGTCCTTCGCCGCCGCGGCGTCGTTCGGCGGCCATCCGCTGACCGCGTGGGGGAGGACCCAGGACGGTGCGGTGGGTGCCGTCCTGCTGGACAGCTTCACACCGGTGCCCCGGCGCACGCCCTCGGCGCACCGGTGGTCCTCCGCGTCGGCGGGGGGCTACCACACCTGCGCGATCACCACGGCGGGCAAGCTCTACTGCTGGGGCGGCAACTCGTGGGGCGAGCTGGGGGACGGGACGGCCATCGCCCGGTCGGGAGCCGCGCAGGTCGGTACCGCCGCAGACTGGACCCAGGTGGCCGCGGGGGCCAACGCCAGCTGCGGGTTGCGCGGCCCCGCCGCCGGCGGTACGGCCTGGTGCTGGGGCGGGAACTGGACCGGTGAACTCGGTGACGGGACCACGAACCAGAGCCCGGTGCCCGTGCAGGTCGGTGGCGCCGGCGACTGGACGGCGATCACGGCAGGGGTCCACTTCGCCTGCGGGATCCGCGGCAGCGGCGCCGGGTCGACCCTGTGGTGCTGGGGGGACGGCCAGGACGGGCAGCTCGGTAACGGCCTCGCCGGGAACGCCCCGACCCCGCAGCAGGTGGCGGGCACCGGCTGGAGCGGGGTCTCGGGCGGGGCGGCGCACGCCTGCGGGGTCCACCTCGACGGCACCCTGCTGTGCTGGGGACTGGGGGTCTCCGGTCAGCTCGGGGACGGAGCCGGGGCCACCAGCAGCACCCCGGTGGCCGTGGCAGGGAACACCTGGACGATGGTGTCCGCGGGCCGCAACCACACCTGCGCCACCAGGACCGACCACACGATCTGGTGCTGGGGGGCCAACGGATCGGGGCAGCTCGGGGACTCCTCCACCACGCAGCGGAACGCCCCGGTGCAGGCCGGGACGGCGACGACGTACACCACGGTCGCGTCCGGCGGCGACAGCAGTTGCGGGCTGCTCGCGGACGGCACCCGGTCCTGCTGGGGGGACAACGATCTCGGCGAGCTGGGGGATGGGACCACCACCAACCGGTCCTCCCCGGTGGCCTCCGGGTCGATGGCGACCTGGACGAACCTGACCCTGGGGGATTCCTCGGCCTGCGGGGTGGACACCGTCGGGGGCCTGTGGTGCAGCGGCAGCGGTGGGTCGGGCACCGGGCGCCAGCAACTCGGCGACGGGCCGGCGCAGTGGGACCCCGCGCTCGTCTCGGCCGGTAGCCAGTGGGCCGCGGCCTCCGCGGGTTCCTGGTCCGGCTGCGGGGTCCGGTCGGACGCGTCCCTGTGGTGCTGGGGGTTCAACGGCGAGGGACAGCTCGGGCTGGGCGACGTCACCACCCGCCCGTACCCGGTGCAGGTCCTGGGGGCGACCTGGACCCGGGTGTCCGTCGGCGAGGTGCATGCCTGCGGGATCCACGTCGACGCCACCTTGTGGTGCTGGGGCGGCGGCTGGAACGGGCAGCTGGGCCAGGGGGACTGGGCCGGCCACACCAGCCCGGTGCAGGTGGCCGCGGGGGCGACGTTCAGCCGGGTCGCTGCCGGGGTGGACCACACCTGCGCCATCGCCGCCGGCGGGACCGCCGCGGCCGGGTCACTGTGGTGCTGGGGCGCCGATGGGAGGGGCCAGCTCGGGGATGGGGGTGGTGGCGTCCGGCTCAGCCCGGCGCAGGTCGGCACCGACACGGACTGGACCTTCGTCGTCGCCGGCGCCTACGTCACCTGCGGGATCCGCAGCGGCGGCACGCTGTGGTGCTGGGGCGCGGGCACCGAGGGGCAGCTCGGCGTGGGCACCACCGTCGACCTGTCCACCCCCAGCCAGGTCCCGGGAGCCTGGTCGGCCGTGAGCATCGGGGCCGCGCACGTCTGCGCGGTGACGACGGCCCAGACCCTGTTCTGCTGGGGTCGCAACGGGGCCGGACAGGTGGGCGACGGGAGCACCACCGAGCGCGACAGCCCGATCGCGGTGGCGCCGGGGGTGACCACCTGGACCACGATCGCCACCGGGGCCGATTTCAGCTGCGGCACCCGCACCGGCGGCACCGCCTGGTGCTGGGGCAACAACGGGGACGGCCAGCTGGGACTGGGCGATCTGACCCTGCGCACCGCCCCGGCGCAGATCCCCGAGCTGAGCACGCAGACCGTCGCCGCCACCGGGAACGCCACGTGGATGACCGCCGTGGGCTGAGCGGCACCGGGTGCCCGGGGCCGCGCGGGGTGGAGCGGGACTGCGCGCGTCGGCCTCGGAGCGCGCGTCCTGGTGTAGGTCGCACGTGCCGTCCGAGCGCGGTGACCTCCTTCGCCGAGGCTTCCGGCTCGGTCAATCCCCACGGTGTGCCGGTCGCCGGGCGCAGGCGTTGCAGAACCGGCGTGAGCGGTTGCGGCCGCAGACTCATCACGACGCCGGTCTCGGTGACGTGGAGCGGCCCCGGTCGCCGTCGGGCGTCCGGGGCCGCTCCAGCTCGGGCCCGGTGAGCTCAGGCGTCGCCGCCCGCGGCCCCGGTGGTCCCGGCGGTCACGTCGTGCAGGCGGTACCGCTCGACGGCTTCCCGCGGGGCGTCCTGGGAGACCTGGCCCCGGGCCGCCAGCTGCAGGAGGGCCTGGGCGGCGACGGACGGGCCGTCGACGGCGAAGAACCGCCGGGCGGCCGGCCGGGTGTCGGAGAAGCCGAAGCCGTCGGTGCCGAGCGAGGCGAACTCCTGCGGAACCCACTGCCGGATCTGGTCCGGGACCGCCCGCATGTAGTCGCTGACCGCCACCACCGGCCCGGGAGCCTGCGCCAGCCGCTGGGTGACGTAGGGCACCGGGGCAGGCTCGGCGGGGTGGAAGAAGCGCCGCCGGTCGCAGGCCAGGCCGTCACGGCGCAGCTCCGACCAGCTGGTGACGCTCCACACGTCGGCCGCCACGCCCCAGTCGTCGCGCAGCAGCTGCTGGGCCTCCAGTGCCCACGGCACGGCCACCCCGGAGGCCAGCAGCTGCGCCCGCGGACGCGGGTCGCCCTCGCCGGCTCCGGCCGGGCTGAGCAGGTACATCCCCTTGAGCACGCCCTCGACGTCGAGGGCGGTGGGTTCCGCCGGCTGCACGATCGGCTCGTTGTAGACGGTCAGGTAGTAGAAGACGTCCTCCGGCGACTCCCCGTACATCCGGCGCAGGCCGTCCTTGACGATGTGGCCGATCTCGTAGCCGAACGCCGGGTCGTAGGCGACCACGGCGGGGTTGGTCGCGGCCAGCAGTGGGGAGTGCCCGTCGTTGTGCTGCAGGCCCTCGCCGGTCAGGGTGGTCCGCCCGGCGGTGGCGCCGACCAGGAAGCCGCGGGCCATCTGGTCCGCCGCCGCCCACAGCCCGTCACCGGTCCGCTGGAAGCCGAACATCGAGTAGAAGATGTAGATCGGCACCATCGGCTCGCCGTGGGTGGCGTAGGAGGTGCCCGCCGCCGTGAACGCGGAGGTGGCACCGCCCTCGTTGATCCCGACGTGCACGATCTGGCCGACCTGGGATTCCTTGTACGCCAGCATGAGCTCGCGGTCGACCGAGGTGTAGGTCTGCCCGTGCGGATTGTAGATCTTGGCGGTGGGGAAGAACGAGTCCATCCCGAAGGTCCGGGCCTCGTCGGGGATGACGGGCACCACCCGGTGGCCGAACTCCTTGTCCCGCATGAGGTCCTTGAGCAGCCGGACGAAGGCCATCGTGGTGGCCACCGCCTGCTTGCCGGAGCCGCGCCGGACCACCTCGTAGGCGGAGTCGTCCGGCAGCTTGACCGCGGTCGCGGTGACCCGCCGCTGCGGCACCGAACCCCCGAGGCGGCGGCGGTGCTCGCGCAGGTACTGCAGTGCCTCGCTGTCCTCACCGGGGTGGTAGTAGGGCGGCAGGTAGGGGTCGGCCTCGAGCTGGGCATCGGAGATCGGGATCCGCAGCCGGTCGCGCAGCAGCTTGAGGTCGCCCAGGGCGAGCTTCTTCATCTGGTGGGTGGCGTTGCGGCCGGCGAAGTGCGGGCCGAGCGCCCAGCCCTTGATGGTCTTGGCGAGGATGACGGTGGGCTGGCCGGTGTGCTCGGTGGCGGCCTTGTAGGCGGCGTAGAGCTTGCGGTAGTCGTGCCCGCCACGGCGCAGGTTCCAGATGTCGTCGTCCGACATGTGCTCGACCATCCGGCGGGTCCGCGGGTCGCGCCCGAAGAAGTTCTCCCGGATGTAGGCGCCGTCCTCGGCGCGGTAGGTCTGGTAGTCGCCGTCCGGGGTGGAGTTCATCAGGTTGACCAGCGCGCCGTCGGCGTCGGCGGCGAGCAGCGGGTCCCACTCCCGGCCCCAGACCACCTTGATGACGTTCCAGCCGGCGCCCCGGAAGTACGACTCCAGCTCCTGGATGATCTTGCCGTTGCCGCGGACCGGGCCGTCCAGCCGCTGCAGGTTGCAGTTGACGACGAAGGTGAGGTTGTCCAGCTCCTCGAACGCCGCCAACTGCAGGGCCCCGCGCGCCTCCGGCTCGTCCATCTCGCCGTCGCCGAGGAAGGCCCACACCCGCTGGTGGGAGGTGTCCTTGATGCCGCGGGCGTTCAGGTACTTGTTGAACTGGGCCTGGTAGATCGCGTTGATCGGGCCCAGCCCCATGGAGACGGTCGGGAACTCCCAGAAGTCCGGCATCAGCCGGGGGTGCGGGTAGGAGGGCAGACCGCCGGTGGGGTGCGACTTCTCCTGGCGGAAGCCGTCCATCCGGTCGGCGGACAGCCGGCCCTCCAGGAACGCCCGGGCGTAGATGCCGGGGGAGGCGTGCCCCTGGATGAAGACCTGGTCGCCGCCCTCGGGGTGGTCCTTGCCGCGGAAGAAGTGGTTGAAGCCCACCTCGTACAGTGCCGCGGAGGAGGCGTACGACGAGATGTGGCCGCCGACGGCGATCCCGGGCCGCTGGGCGCGGTGCACCATGATCGCGGCGTTCCAGCGGATCCAGCGCCGGTAGGCCCGCTCGGCGTCCTCGTCACCGGGGAACCAGGGTTCGGCCTCCGGGGGGATGGTGTTGATGTAGTCGGTGGTGGTCAGGCTCGGCACCCCGACCCCCCGCTCCCGGGCCCGTTGCAGCAGGGCGAGCATGAGGTAGCGGGCGCGCTGCCGCCCCCGGTCGTCGACCGCCGCGTCGAGTGAGGCCAGCCACTCCTGGGTCTCGTCCGGGTCGATGTCGGGGAGCTGGCTGGGGAGGCCGTTGAGAATCGGCCCAGCTTCCTCGCGTCCTGCCATGTCGGCGTCCTCTCTCCCCTGGCGGCGGGGTGTGCCCGCCGGGTGCCGGCGCCCCTGAGCTGGTGGCGGGTGCGCTCGGATCCATCCTGGTCCCGTTGCGACCCCTCGTCACATCTACCGATCGGTAACCGGACCAGGGCCGTGACGTCACCGTAGGCGACCTGTGCCGGGCCGTGTTGACCGGGTCGGCTCACCCGTTCGGTCCCGCCCGCGTCTGCTGCCCGAATGCGACGCGAACGGCCCGGATCAGCGGTTGCGTACCAGGCCTGTGGTGCAGTGCACTAGCGTGACGAGGTGTGCGGGCAGCTGCGCCCGCACCCGGAAACGAGGAGGTCACCGAGGTGGGCGCGACCGCGGAGTCCGCGGCTGAGCAGTCGATGGCCGGACGTCTCGGCCTACGGCCGGGGCAGGTCGTCCAGGAGTTCGGCTACGACAGCGATGTCGACGAGGAGCTACGTGGCTCCGTCGAGGACCTCACCGGCAACGAACTTGCGGACGAGGACGTCGACGAGGTCGTCGATGCCGCCATCTACTGGTGGCGGGATGGTGACGGTGACCTGGTCGACCACCTGATGGACGCGCTGACCAATCTCGCCGACGGGGGGGTGATCTGGCTGCTGACCCCGAAGTCCGGGCGGCCCGGTCACGTCGAGCCGTCCGAGATTGAGGACGCCGCTCCGACGGCCGGCCTGCACGCCACGAGCACGATCAGCGCCAGCCGGGACTGGACCGGGACCCGGCTGGCCGCTCCGCGCAACCGGCGCTGACCCTGCCGGTCCGCCCGGTCGGGTGACCCAGCCGGACCACCGGCCAGGTCACCTGACCGGGCGGACCGACGGGTCAGCCGGCCGGACCGGGGCCGGTGCGCAGAAGCTGCGCGGCACGCTGCCGTTCACGAGTCGCCGCGCGGCACGCTGCCGCTCAGAAGCGGTTGCGCACGGCGTTGCCGAGCCGCCCGATCAGCTGTGCGGTCTGCCCGAGGGTGCGTGCCGCTGCCCGCAGGGCCGGCCCGCCCGGCAACCCCGTCACCTCCTCCAGTGCGGGGGTGAGCCGTAGCAGGGCGGGCAGGTCGTGCAGCCGGAACCGCCGGGTGAGCAGCAGTTGAGCGGCGAGCTGGCGACCGGCCGCCGCGTCCAGGATGTCCTGGGCGCAGCCCTCGACCGCCGGCCAGCGCAGCTCTCGTGCCTGCACGGGGGCCAGGGGGACGGTCATCCAGGAGTTCGGCTCGGTACTGGTGCCCCAGGACCCCGACGGGGTGACCACCGCCACCATGGTGCGCAGTCCGCGGCGGGCGGCCAGGGCGCCGACCAGGTCGACCAGGGCGGCCACCCCGGCGTCGAGGAGGGCGACCGGTATCTGCTCCGGCTCGGCGATGTCGAGGGCGTGGACGGCCAGTTCGAAGGTGCTCGCCGCCAGCACGCCGGCCACCGGGAGTTGACCGAGGGCGGTCTCCGTCCACTCCCGGCCCAGGGTGTGTGCCTCGGGGGAGCACAGGAAGTCCAGGCCGCGGTCGCGGGCGTCGGCGAGGGCCGCGAGGATCTCCTCGGCGGAGGCGTCGTGGTGGGCGGCGACGACGAGGTCGTTGCGGGCGTCGGCGTCGTCCAGTTCGTGCACGCGGCCGTGCCGGGCATCGTCCAGCAGACGGGCGAAGATCCGGTGCTCCTCCCAGGAGCCGAGGTGGATCAGCACGTCGCGGACGGTCCACCCGTCCAGCCGGGAGGGCTGGTCCGGGTAGATCCGGCCGGCCAGGTCGATCATCGCGTCCCAGGCGCCGGCGAACAGCTCCGCCAGGTCCTCGGGGTCGCCGCTGGCCAGGCCGCGCGACAGCGGCTCGGGACGCAGAGAGGGGCTGGTACCTGACACACTGGCATCCTGCCGTGGCCCGGCTGCCCGCCGCGAGCGCTTGCGACGTGACACGATCCTTCGACGGCGCGGGCCGTCCGGTCCTGGCGTCCAACCACGAGCAGCCGAAAGGGATCGCACATGACCGTCGAGGTCGGCCATACCGCTGCGGACTTCGCCCTCAAGGACCAGCACGGCCAGCTCGTCCGGCTGTCGGACTTCCGGGGGGAACGGCACGTCGCCCTGGTCTTCTACCCGTTCGCCTTCTCGGGGATCTGCACCGGGGAGTTGTGCGAGATCCGCGACAACTTGTCGGTGTTCGCCGACGCGAACGTCCAGGTGATCGGAATCTCCTGTGACCCGATGTACACGCAGCGTGCCTGGGCGGACCACGAGAAGTACGACTTCCCGCTGCTGTCGGACTTTTGGCCGCACGGAGCGGTAGCCACCGAATACGGAGTGTTCCGACCCGAGACGGGCTTCGCCACGCGCGGTACCTTCCTCATCGACACCGACGGCGTTCTGCGCTGGTCGGTGGTCAACGAACCCGGCCAGGCCCGCCCGCTGGCGGCCTACCGGGAGGCGATCGCCGCCCTGTGAGGCGGTTGCCGGGGCCTGTAGCTCAGTTGGTAGAGCACCGCGCTTACACCGCGGACGTCGTCGGTTCGAGTCCGGCCGGGCCCACCAGAAGGGTGTTGTCGAGCGCTCTCTCAGCAGCAGACCCGGTTGCGCCCGGCGGCCTTCGCGGCGTAGAGCCGGTGGTCGGCCCGGGCCAGCACGGCCGCGGCGGTGTCCCCGGCGACCGCGCTCACCGCACCGAGGCTCACCGTCACCGACATGCCGGGCGTCAGGGGTGACCATTCGTACCGCTGCACCCGGGCCCGCAGCGACTCCAGGACGCCCATCGCCCGGCGCAGTCCCATGCCCTGCAGGACCAGCACGAACTCCTCCCCGCCGAGCCGGGCGGCGAACCCCCGGTGGGCGCCGCCCTCGGCGGTGGGGGAGACGGCGGCGGTGAGCAGTCCGGCCAGGGCCTGGATCACCCGGTCGCCGACCTCGTGGGAGAAGGTGTCGTTGACCTGCTTGAACCGGTCCGCGTCCATGATCGCTACCACCAGGGCGCCACCGGAGTCGACGTCCCGCAGCAGGGCGGGCAGTTCCTCGTCGACGTAGCGCCGGTTGTACAGGGCGGTCAGCGGGTCGGTGCGGGCCTGCAGCCAGAACCGCCGGGCCTCCTCCCGGGCCTGATCGGTCTCGAACAGGGCATGGCGGGTGCGGGCGGCGGCGTCCCGGCGGGCGGAGGTCAGCCGGTTGGCCTCTTCGTGGTAGAAGGTGAACAGGTCATAGGCCTGCTCGAACTCTCCGGCCGCGGCGTGCAGCTGGGACTGCGCCCGCAGCACCTCGACGCCCATCCCGGTCAGGTTGCGTTCCAGGCAGATCTCCCGGCACTCGTCCAGGGTGTGCCGTGCCGCGGCCAGATCGCCGCTGCGCCGCTGCACCTCGGCCAGTGCCAGCAGCAGCTGGGCCGGTGTGGAGGCCTGCACGTCCCCGGAGTCGTCCAGGGCCTGGATGCCCTCGAGCAGGGCGTGCCTGGCCAGGTCCAGCTCTCCGAGGCCGAGGTGGGTGCGGGCCAGGGTGTCCAGGAAGGCCGGGTTGAGTCCGATCCCGTTGGACCGGGCGAGTCTGCGCATCCGCTGCGAGGTCTCCCAGGCCCGCCGGTACTGCCCTGCCTCCACCTCCGAGTAGGTGAGGTTGTTGAGCACCCCGAGCTGGCGCTCGACGTCCCCGAGGGTCACGAACAGGTGCTCGGCCTCCAGGTAGCGGTGCCGGGCCGCGTCGTTGGACCCCGAGACCGCCAGTGAGTCCGCCAGCCGGAGCAGGAAGTTGCCGCGGGTCCGCTCGTCGGTGTCGTCGTCGAGCAGTTCGACCGCGCGCAGGGCGTGGTCCAGGCAGGATGCCGGGTCTCCCACGTTCTCGAAGATCGAGGACAGCACCAGGTGGCTGCGGGCCAGCAGGGGCTGCGGTCCGTGGATGGCCGCCCACCGGTTGACGTCGGTGACCATGCGGGCCGCCGTGGTCACCTGGCCGACGCGCTGCAGCATGTCCGCCTGGACCAGCCGGGCGCGCTGCTGCAGTGCGGCGGAGCCCGCGGCCAGCGCCTGCTGCTCCAGTGCCTGGGCCTGCTGGAGTCTCGCCCGGACCTCGTAGGAGCGGTGGTACTCCAGCTCCTCCAACGCCGCGGCGACCTCGTCTGGCGTGCTCGGCGGCATCCCGGGGTGGCTCACTCTCGACATCCGCCGTGCCGATCGGCGCGGCCTGGTCCTCGTGTCGGTATCACCGTACGGAGCGGCGGGGTCAGTCCGCGAGCCGATCGCCCAGGGGTGTGACCTGGTCCCGTGGATTGCCGGGCGGTGGGCCGCTCGGGGGTTCACCTGATCCGGAGCCCTGGCCGGACGGATGAGGGGCACGGGTCGTGACCAACCTGGCGGTGCGAGTCAGGATGGAACACCAGCGTAAGCGGCGCGTAATGGATAAGGTGCGGTCCGTGACCGACGTCCGAATTCCTGTAGTCGCCGACGTGATCGGCGTCCTCGAGCAGATGTACGACCCCGCGTGGGCCCGGGACTGGGATGCGGTGGGCCTGGTGTGCGGCGATCCCCAGGCTCCGGTGCGCCGGGTGCTGCTGGCGATCGACCCCGTGGCCGCGGTCGTCGACGAGGCCCTCACCTGGCACGCCGACCTGCTCGTCAGCCACCACCCGCTGCTGCTGCGGCCCGTGCACGGGGTGGCCGCGGACACGGCGAAGGGCCGGATGGTCCACCAGCTCATCCGGGGCGGCTGCGCCCTGTACACCGCGCACACCAATGCGGACGTGGCCTCGCCGGGGGTCTCCGACGCCCTGGCCCGGATCCTGGGGCTGACCGATCTGGAACCGCTGTCGGCGGACCCGGTCGACCCGGTCGACAAGATCGTCACCTTCGTGCCGGAGGACCATGCGGAGAAGCTCGTGGACGCCATCACGGCGGCCGGGGCCGGCGAGGTCGGGGAGTACTCCCGGGTGGCGTGGACCTCGGTCGGCACCGGCAGCCACCTGGCCCAGGAGGTCGACGGCGAGGAGGGCGCCCAGCGCCGGGTGGAGGCCGTCCTGCCGCGGGCCCGGCGGGCGTCGGTGATCGCGGCGCTGCGGGCGACCCATCCGGACACGCAGGCCTGGTTCGACATCTACGAGATGGCCGCCTGGTCGGGCCCGCGGGGGATCGGCCGGGTGGGGCGGCTGGGCACCCCGACCACGCTGCGGGAGTTCGCGATGCTTGTCGCCGAGGCGCTGCCCGCCGCCCACCAGGGGGTCCGGATCGCGGGCGACCCGACGGCGGAGGTGTCCCGGGTCGCGGTCTGCGGCGGATCGGGCGACACCCTGTTCGACGCGGTGCGCGCCTGTGGGGCGGATGTCTTCGTCACCGCCGATCTGCGGCACCACCCGGCCAGCGAGGCGCGCGAGCAGGCCGGTGACGGGACGCCGTACCTGGTGGACGTCGCGCACTGGTCGAGTGAGTGGCCGTGGCTGGCGGGCGTCGCGAACCGGCTGCAGGGTGCGCTGGAGGCTGCCGGCACCCCGATCGAGGTCCACGTCTCGACGAAGTGCACCGACCCGTGGACCTTCCGGGTGCCCTGCCCGGGCGGGGTCGTGCGGTAGCCTCGCGCGGGTAGTCGTAGGGTGCCGGAGCACCGATACGAGTGCCCACCCGACCCTCGACGAATACCCCGCGGAGGTGCAGGACCGTGGTGACCGCGGCGCCCCAGGACCAGTGGCGACTGCTCGACGTGCAGGCCCACGACACCCGGCTGGCGCAGCTGGCCCACCGGCGGCGCACCCTGCCGGAACATGCCGAGGTGGAGCGGATCAACGGGCTGCTCACGGCGGTCGGCGACCGCCTGGTGGCGGCCCGGACGGTCGCCTCGGACGTCGGCCGCGAGCTGACCAAGGCCGAGGCGGACGTCGAGCAGGTGCGTCAGCGGGCCGCACGCAACCAGTCCCGGCTGGACTCCGGCCAGGGCAGCGCCAAGGACCTCCAGGCGATCCAGCATGAGCTGCAGACCCTGGCGCAGCGGCAGTCCGTGCTGGAGGAAGCCGAACTGGAGGTCATGGAGCGGCTGGAGGCGGCCCAGGCCCGGGTCGCGGAGATCACCGCCGAGCAGGAGCGACTGTCCGGGGAACTCGCCGACGTCATCGCGCGCCGGGACCGGCTGGTCGCCGACCTGGACGACGAGGCCACCGCCGAGCGGGCCGCCCGGGAGAACTCGGTGGCCGGACTGCCCGCCGACCTGCTCGCGCTGTACGAGAAGATCCGCGAATCGGCGGGGGGTGTCGGGGCGGCGCGGCTGTACCAGCGTCGCTGCGAGGGCTGCCGGCTGGAGCTGAACACCATCGACCTCGGCAGGATCCGGGCCGCGGCGGCGGACACCGTCGTCCGGTGCGAGGAATGCCGGCGGATCCTGGTCCGTACCGCCGACTCGGGACTGTGACCGGGGGCCGCCGGCTGGTCGTCGAGACCGACGGCGGGTCGCGGGGCAATCCGGGGCCGGCCGGGTTCGGGGCCGTGGTTCGTGACGCCGCGTCCGGGGCCGTGCTGGCGGAGGTGGCCGAGGCGATCGGGGTCGCCACGAACAACGTCGCGGAGTATCGCGGGCTGCTGGCGGGGCTGGCCGCCGCGGCACACCTGGACCCGGGAGCCAGCGTCGAGGTCCGGGCCGACTCCAAGCTCGTCGTCGAGCAGATGTCCGGGCGCTGGCAGATCAAGCACGAGGAACTGCGCCGGCTGGCCGAACAGGCCCGCACCCTGCTCCCGCCCGGGCAGGTGACGTACACCTGGGTGCCGCGTGCCCGCAACACCCACGCCGACCGGCTGGCGAACGAGGCGATGGACGCCGCAGCGGCCGGGAAGCGGTGGTCCGCCGGGGCTGCCGGGAACGCGCCGGCTCAGGAGAGCGTGCCCGCCGGGGAGAGGGGTGCCGGCGGGGAGGTGGGTGCCGGTCCGGTCGCTACGGCGTCCACGACGTTCGGTTCGGTGCGGGTTCCGCGACCGGCGACCGGTGATCCGACCACGCTGCTGCTGGTCCGGCACGGGCGGACTCCGCTCACCGAGGCCGGCCGGTTCTCCGGGCGCGACGGGGAGGACCCACCGCTGTCGGCGGCGGGGGAGCAGGAGGCGGCGCGGGTGGCCGGCCTCGTCCGCGGGCTCGGCGGCCCGGCCGCGCTGCTGGCGGACATCGCGCGCCCGTCGGCCGTGGTGTGTTCCCCGATGCGGCGCACCCGGCAGACCGCCGAGGCGGTGGCGGCCGGGCTCGGTGCCGGTACCGGGATCGACGTGGACGGCGAGTGGATCGAGGCCGGGTTCGGCGTCTGGGAGGGCCTGACCTACGGCGAGATCGCCCGCCGCCATCCCGCGGAACTGGCTGCCTGGCAGGGGTCGACGACCTGTGCGCCGCCGGGTGGGGAGTCGCTGGACGACGTGGTCGAGCGGGTCAGTGCGGCCCGGCGGCGGGTCCTGCGGGACTACTCCGGACGGTGCGTGGTGGTGGTCACCCACGCCACCCCCGTGCGTGCGGTGCTCCAGGACGCGCTGCACGCGGGTCCGGCGGCGCTGTGGCGGCTGCGGGTGACCCCGGCGTCGCTGAGCGTCGTCCGGTACTGGGACGACGACAACGCCGAGGTCGCCGTGGTCAACTCGGTGGCCCACCTGGCCGGCTGAACGGTCGGGCGCGGCCTGGGCGGAATCCTCCACACGGGACGGGATCGCGCGGGCCGCAGGTACGGTCGGACCCGTTCCGGCTGGGCACGGTGGCACGTCGTGCCCGTTTTCCGGGAGCGATGTGCCACCGTACCCGCGGGGTGAACCGGTGCCCGCGGGGTGAACCGGTGCCCGCGGGGTCAGCCGGCGAAGGCTGCCTCGAGCAGGTCCAGGCCCTCGGCGAGCAGGTGCTCCGGGATCACCAGCGGCGGCAGGAAGCGCAGCACGTTGCCGTAGGTGCCGCAGGTGAGCGTGACCAGACCCGAGCGGTGGCAGGCGGCCGAGACGCGGGCGGCCTCCGCCGGGTCGGGCTGCGTGGTGCCCGGCGTGACCAGTTCCACCGCCAGCATGGCGCCACGGCCGCGAACCTCGCCGATCTGCGGGAACCTGGCTGCCATCGCCTCCAGCCGCGGCTTCATCACGGCCTCGATCCGCTGCGCCGCCCCGATCAGGTCATGCCGGCGGACGGTCTCGATGGCACCGAGTGCGGCGGCGCAGGCGGCCGGGTTGCCGCCGTAGGTGCCACCCAGCCCGCCGGAGTGCACCGCGTCCATGATCTCGGCCCGGCCGGTCACCGCGGCCAGCGGCAGGCCACCGGCGATGCCCTTCGCGGTGGTCACCAGGTCCGGGACCACGCCCTCGTGCTCGACGGCGAACATCGCGCCGGTGCGGGCGAAGCCGCTCTGGATCTCGTCGGCGATGAGCAGCACGTCGTTGGCCGTGCACCAGGCCCGGATCCCGGCCAGGAAACCGGGCGCCGGGACGATGAACCCGCCCTCGCCCTGGATCGGCTCGATGACCACCGCGGCCACCCGATCGGCGCCGACCTGCTTCTCGATCAGGGAGGTGGCGCGGGCCGCGGCCTGTACGCCGGTGATCGGGGCCGGCTCGTGGAACGGGTACGACATCGGGGCCCGGTAGATCTCCCCGGCGAACGGCCCGAACCCGTCCTTGTACGGCATGTTCTTCGCCGTCATCGCCATCGTCAGGTTGGTGCGGCCGTGATAGGCGTGGTCGAACACGACGACGGCGTTGCGGCCGGTGGCCCGCCGGGCGATCTTCACCGCGTTCTCGACGGCCTCCGCCCCCGAGTTGAACAGGGCGGTGCGCTTCGGGAAGTCCCCGGGGGTGAGCTCGTTGAGCGCCTCGCAGACCGCCACGTACTCCTCGTACGGGGTCACCATGAAGCAGGTGTGGGTGAACCGGGCGACCTGTTCCTGGACCCGGGAGACCACCTCGGGCGCGGCGTTGCCGACGCTGGTCACGGCGATCCCGGAGCCGAAGTCGATGAGGTGGTTGCCGTCGACGTCGACGAGGATGCCGCCCCCGGCGCGCTCGACGTACACCGGCAGGGTGACCCCGACCCCGGCCGCGACGGCAGCGGTCTTGCGGGCGTGCAGGGCCTGCGAGCGCGGGCCGGGCACCTGTGTGACCAGGAGGCGGCGCTGCTCCACGCCGTCGGGTGCGGTGGTGCCGGTGGCGGGCTGCAGGACGTCGGTCATCGGTGCTCCCGGGCATGGACGGCGGAAGGAGGGCCGGGCACCGGCCGGGCAGGCGGGGCGGGCGCCGGTCGGCTCCACCGTAGGCCAGTGGTCCGGGGCCACGGGATTGGCCGCAATGGCGAATCCGGGCCGGGCGGCTGTCCCGGAAGGACAGCCGCGGGGGCGGTCCGGGGCGACGGCTGGTACCGTCGTGGCCGTGACACCGTTTGCACGGTGTCCCTCCCGCGGGCGAGCCGCCCGTGAGGTCGCACGTTGTGAGCCGCTCTGCTGTCCCGCCCGTCCGGATCCGGTCCCCGATCGCCCGGCCGTTCGAGGCGCGGGTCGTGGTGTCTCGACACGCCGCGGCCCCCGCCACGACCCGGACGGAGCAACGCCCGTATGTCCAGCCCTGCCCCCGAACAGTCCCGCGCGTACCCCGCCGCGCGCTCCCGCGCCGGTCCCGATCTCCTCTCCCCTCCCCTCGCGCGCTGTCCCCCGCGCAAAGGCGTCTTCCTCGCGCGCCG
>DASTGO010000529.1:0-6103 GCA_035719045.1 Kineosporiaceae bacterium
CCTGGAACGGCGCGGCGGGGGCCATCTGGTGGCGCCGCGGGACGGCCGGGTGCTGCTCCTGCTGCCCGCCGGGGCCGAGGTGACGGGACTGCCGGAGGAGGTGTCGGCGGCCTGCCGGCAACCGGTGCGGGGTGGCGTCTCCGGCGCACTGCCCCTGACCAGGGCGGCGGACGCGGTGAAGCAGGCGGGGCTGGCGGTCCGGGCGGCGCAGGCCGAGGGCCGTGCCCTGTGCCGGTTCGCGGAACTGTCCACGTACACGCTGCTGCTCGCCTCACACAGCCGGGACGCGCTCGGCCTGGTCGCCGGGTCGGCCCTGGAGCCGCTGCTGGAGCACGACCGGCGCCGCGGAACCGACCTGCTGGCCACCCTGGAGGTCTTCCTCGCGCACAACGCCCAGGCCGTGCCCGCGGCGGCGGCCCTCGGCGTGCACCGGCACACCCTGCGCAACCGGATCCGCAAGGTCACCGAGCTGACCCGGCGCAACCTGGACTCCCCGCATGACCGCACCGAGTTGTGGCTGGCCCTCAAGGCCCGCGAGATCGCCCAGCTCGGCCCGTCGGGCCCGGACTGACCCTCCCCGGATCGGTCGTGGCCGGAGGGGTCAGTGGCCGGACAGGTAGCCGGCCATCCCCGCGGCGAGGGCCTGCGCCGCCCGCTGCCGCCAGGCGGGGCTGGTCAGCCGGGAGGCGTCGGCGGCGTTGCGCATGTTGCCGCACTCGATGAACACCTTCGGCACGGCGGACAGGTTCAGCCCGCCGAGGTCGGTGCGGACGTCGATCCCGCTGCGGGCGATGTAGTTCGCGTAGGGTTCGCCGGTCCCGGCCCGGAAGGCGTCGCGCAGGGCGCCGCCCAGCTGCCGGGAGGGGGCCACGATCGCCGTGTTCGAGCCGATCGAACCCGGCTCGATGATGTGGAACCCGTACCCGCTGGAGCTCGCGCCGTCGGCGTGCAGCGAGATCGCCAGATCGGCGTGCGCCTGGTTGCCGATCGCCGCGCGCTCGTTGATGCAGGGGCCCACGCCGGCGTCCCCGCTGCGGGTCAGCACGACCTGGGCACCGGCCGTCCGCAGCGTGGCGGCCAGTCGCTGGGCCAGGTCCCAGGTGAAGGTGTGCTCGGCGTACCCGGCGTTGGTCTGCGTGCCCGCCGTGTCGCAGGCCTTCGTCCCGTTGCCGACGGCGACCAGGCGGTTGATCTGGTCGGGGTGCGCGCCGTTCCCGCCGTTGTGTCCGGGGTCGATGACGATCACCTTGCCGCGCAGCGCCGTCAGATCGGCCGCAGCGGTCACGGACGGTGCGGCGCTCGGGCCGGCTGACGCCGTGGGGCTGGTGGGCGCGGGGCCGGCCGGCGCGGGCGTCGACGCCGTCGGGGACGGTGTCACCAGGGGGGAGGTCGTGGTGGAGGTGGCCGGGGACGTGGTCGTCGCCGCCCCGGTCGCCGCGGTGGACCCGCCGGAGCAGCCGGTCACCGCGCCGGTCAGCAGGGCCGCGAGGAGCGCGCCGAGGGCCTGCCCCCGGCGGTGGCGGAAGGCTGCGGCGGGCGCCCCCGGCCGGAGGCCGTGCGGACGGGACACCTGACCTCCCTGATGGTCACGGGCGCGGTGTGCGCCTGGCTGATTCTGGCATCGCCCTCGGGAGGCCGGCTCCGTGTCCCGGTTCACACCGGGGACCTCCGGCCCAGCCGGGTGACCGGGACGCCGAAGGACGATGGCCGGGAACCCGTCCGGAATCGCCCACCTGATGGGCTGGGCGGTCCGCCGAGGCCGGAGGTCACGATGAGCGCCCCCGACGTGCAGCAGGGCGGCCCCTGGCCACGCCGGGGGGCGGGACGCTCCTGGCGGCGGACGGCCCGCGAGACCGGCAACCCGCTGTTGCGTGAGCCGACTCCCGCCGAACGTCGCACCCGTCTGCTCACCTGGTCCCTGTTCGTCCTGATCGTGGCCCTCGCCGTGATCGGCTGCGGCGTGGTCCTGCGCACCGGGCTGGCCGCGGAACGGGCGGAGGCCGACCGCCGCCCGATCCGGGTCACCGTGGTCGCACAGCTGCAGCCGACCACGGCGAGCGGCAGCTACCTGTCCGACGGGCTGTTGCAGGTCAGCTACCAGGCCGGCGGGGTCACCCGGCAGGGCACCCTGCCCAGCTTGTTCGGGGCCTCGCCCGGCGCCACTCTCGACGCCTGGATCGACCACCAGGGAGCCCTGGTGTCCCGGCCGCAGACCAGGGCCGTCACCGTCGCCCAGACCCTGCTCGCCGTGGTCGGTGGCCTGGTCCTGCTCGGCAGCCTGGCCCTGGGGGCACATGCTGCACTGTCCGCCTGGTCGATGCACCTGCGCAGCCAGGAGTGGGAGGCGGAGTGGCTGGCGCTGGACACCGGCCGCACCGCCTGATCCACCGGCCGTGCCGGGGCGGCGGTTCCCGCCGCCCCGCCGGGCGCCACCCGACCGGGTGCTGCTTGGCGGGTGCTACTTGGCCGGGCAGCCACCATCGCTGTACTTCGCGACCACCAGCGTGACCGGGACCCCGGCATAGGGGGCGCCCGGGGCCGGTGTCTGCTCACAGACCTGCCAGTTGCTGTCCACCAGGACGATCGCGTTGCCACCGGTCGTCTTGACGTAGCGGACGCTGGCGTTGCCGCCGAGGACGTCGGAGGCGTAGCGCGCACTGCGGCCGCGCAGGTCCGGCATCGTCGCGCCGGCCTTCGTGGTGATCAGTCCCTGGTCGGTGGCGGGGCAGGACTCTCCCAGCTTGACCACGCCGAAGTCCACCTTGGTCGAGGTGGGGTGCGCACCCGCGGCGGGGGTCTGGAAGCAGACCTGCCAGTCGGTGTACAGGACCTGGGCGCGCATCCGGCCCGAGACGTCATGCGTGCTGAACGTGCGGAACCCGGCCTTGTCGGCCGCGTCCACGGCGTACTTGAGGCCCTTGCCCACCCCGTCCGGCAGTTGCTGGGTGGCCGCGGAACTGGTCCCCGACCCGCCGCCCGCCGAGGTCGTGCTGCTGGTCCCCGAGGGGAACAGGCCCCCGGTGGAACAGCCGGTGAGCGCGACCAGCGCCACCGCCCCGACCGTCAGTGCCCCCGCCGCCGCACCCTGCCGACCGGCCCGACCGTTCCCGTGCCCCGTGCGTTCCATCGCCCGCCCCCAACGCTCTTGGTCGTACCCACCCGGTGCGATCTTATGTCGCCCCGGCCGCTCGTCCCCGCCGGAAGTCCTCCGGGCGCCGACGGCGGAGGGAGCCGCCGGGTGATCCCCTGGACGGCCGCCGCGCGGACGGGGTAGCGGCGGGCCGGACCGGTCAAGCCCTGGCGTCGGAGTGTCGAGAACTCTGCGTGGCCGGCTGGTGGTGCCGGTATGCGCGCAGGGAGGTGCCATGCGTGTCTGGACTGGCTACATACCGGCCGCCGAGATGGGTTCTGCGGGACTGCCGGCGGACCTGGACTCGCCCTCCACCCTGGTGCTGGTGTTCTCCGGGCTGCCTGCCGCCGAGGCCGGGAATGCCCTGCCCGTTCTGCGGCGGGCCTTTCCCCGGTCGGTGATCGTGGGCTGTTCCACGGCCGGCGAGATCTTCGGCGGCAGCGTGCGTGACGGTGGGCTCTGCGTGGCGGTGGCACGGTTCGAGCGGACGCGGCTGACCGTGGCCCGGATCGACCTGCCTGATGCCGCTGCCTCCCGTGCCGCCGGAGCGGAGCTGGCACGGCAGTTGCAGGAGGCGTCCCTGTCGGCGGTGTTGGTCTACTCCGACGGCCTGACCGTCAACGGCTCCCAGTTGATGAAGGGACTCAATGACGGCCTCGCCGAGCCGGTGGTCGTCACCGGCGGGTTGGCGGGGGACGGTGACCGCTTCGAGACCACCTGGGTGGTCGTCGGCGACAAGCCCGTGAGCAATGCCGTCGTGGGGGTCGGCCTCCACGGTGACGCCGTGGTCATCGGCCATGGCGTGGGCGGCGGATGGGACGCCTTCGGTCCGCAGCGGGTGATCACCCGTTCCGTCGGCAACGTCATGTACGAGCTGGACGGCAAGCTGGCGCTGGACCTGTACGAGCGGTACCTCGGGGACCTGTTCGCCGGGTTGCCCTGGACCGGGCTGATGTTCCCCCTGACCATCAACGAGCGTCCGGACAGCGACTCCTTCATCCGGGCGGTGCTCTCCGTCGATCGCGACGCCCACACCATGACCTTCGCCGGTGACGTCCCCGAGGGCTGGACCGCCCAGCTGACCCGCCCCAATCCGGTCCGGGTGGTGGAGGGCGCGACCCAGGCCGCTGAGGCGTGCGCGGTCCGGTCGCCGGTGGCCGGGGAGTGCCTGGCGGTGGCGGCCAGCTGCTGCGCGCGCAGGCTGGTGCTCAAGGAGCGCACCGAGGAGGAACTGGAGGTGGTGACGCAGGGCCTGCCGCCGGGTGCGCAGCTGGTCGGGTTCTACTCCTACGGCGAGATCACCCCGCTTCCCTCGGGCCGTAGCGACCTGCACAACCAGACCATGACCCTGACCCTGTTGGCGGAACGCCCGGCATGACCGAGAGCGTCCTCCAGCGGCAGCTGAGGCGGCTGCAGCTGTGCCTGGACCACCCGCCCGACCAAGCAGCCTGGACCGAGTTCGTCCAGGCGATCGAGGCGACCTACACCGGTTATGAGCAGGACCGCTACCTGCTCGAACGTGCCCTGTCGATCTCGAACGAGGAACTGCACGACCTCGACGAGGCTCTGCGCCGCGACCGGGAACGGCTCCGCGCCGTGATCAACGCCATCGACGTCGGACTGATCATCCTCACCGCCGACCTCGACGTGGGGCTGGCCAACCCCGAGGCCGCCCGGATCATCGGCGCGACCACCGCGCAACTGCGCTCCTGGACCGGGACCGACCTGCTCTCCTGCGGCGAAGCCGACACCCGGGTGCACCAACTGCTGCAGGCGCTCACGCCCGCCTCCGCCCATCCGCCCACGCGCACCGGCCTGCACGACGCGCGCCTGCGGGGGATCGACGGACGGATCGTGCCGGTCTCGATCAGCGTGGTCCCGGTGCAGGACGTCGACACCGCACTCGGAGCGGTCGTGGTGCTGCGCGATCTGTCGGCGCAACGCCAGCTGGAGGCGGAACTGCGCCAGGCGCAGAAACTCGAGGCGGTGGGCCGGCTCGCGTCCGGGATCGCGCACGAACTGAACACCCCGATCCAGTTCATCGGCGACAACATCCGCTTCCTCCACGACTGCCTGCCCGACCTGCTCACCGCGGTCAGGGCATCCGGTGACGACCTCACCTACCTGGTCGAGGACCTGCCCGAGGCCGTGGACCAGTCCCTGGAAGGCGTGGCCCGGGTCACCTCCACCGTCCGGGCGATGAAGTCCTTCGTCCACCCCGGCAGCGCCGACCCGACCACCGCCGACCTCAACCAGGCGCTGCGGGACACCGTGACCGTGGCGGGGTATGAGCTCAAGGACGTGGCGGACGTCGAGTTGGTGCTGGGCGAGCTGCCGCCGGTCCGGTGCCTCATCCATGACCTCAAGCAGGTCTTCCTCAACCTCCTGGTGAACGCCGCGCATGCGGTCGCGGACCGGCAGCGGGTCCGGGAAGGCGCCGGGCACGTCGTCGTCCGCACCCGCGTCGACGGTGAGGACGCCGTGGTCGAGATCAGCGACAACGGCTGTGGGATCCCCGACGAGGTCGCCGACCGGGTCTTCGAGCCGTTCTTCACCACCAAGGAAGTCGGGCGCGGCAGCGGACTCGGCCTCACGCTGGCACGATCCATCATCCTCGAGTCGCACCACGGCACGATCGACGTCCGGTCCCAGCCGATGGTCGGGACCACGTTGACCGTCCGCCTCCCGATCCGCGGCAGCCGGCCCCAGAACACCACGGCACCAAGGCCGACAGCATCGGCATAGGCGGGGCGCCGGGTGCCGGGACCCCGCCGGACCACGGCGGTGGGCGGGCCGACGGCTACGGTTGGCCGCAGGGAGGTGACGGGTGGCCATGGACTCGACCGAGGTGCGCGGCGCGGGGACACCCGCATCCGCTGCGCCCGTCCCGGCGGGTGCCGCGGGACCCGCAGCACCGGCCGCGCCCGGTCCGGCGCGGGGGACGGCCCGGCTGCGGCGGGCCCGGCGGACCAC
>DASTGO010000530.1:0-10743 GCA_035719045.1 Kineosporiaceae bacterium
GTCGTCGCCATCGGTCCCGACCTCCTGCTCGCCGACGGGGAAGCCCCCGCCGAAGGTGACGTTATCGGGCCCGCCCGCGCCAGGTGCGACCGGCAACATCGCACCCGGCGGGACGGGCAGCCCGGCTCCGGGCCTGTTCGAGACCCTAGATGCCGGCGGTCGGGAACGCCCGGTCGGCGTCGAACGGACCGACGACGGCCAGCGAGCGGGGCCGGGAAGCCAGGTCCGCGGCCAGCTCGCGGATCTGGTCGGCGGTCACCGCGCGGACCCGCGCCAGCGACTCGTCCAGCCCGGTGAACTCACCGTGCACCAGCTCCGCCTTGCCGAGCCGGGACATCCGCGAGCCGGTGTCCTCCAGCCCGAGGACGAGCCCGCCGCAGATCTGCCCGTGCGCCCGCAGCAGTTCCTCCTCGCCCACCCCGTCGGCGGCGAGCCGCTCCAGCTCCGCCTTGAGCAGGGCCACCACGTCGTCCACCTTGGCCGGCGCGCAGCCGGCGTAGAGGCCGAAGTAGCCGGAGTCGGAGTAGCCGGAGGCGAAGGAGTACACGGAGTAGGCCAGCCCGCGCTTCTCCCGGACCTCCTGGAACAGCCGGCTGCTCATCCCGCTGCCGAGGATCCCGTTGAGCACCGTCATCACGTACCGGCGGGGATCGGTCGCAGTCAGCCCGGTGCTGCCGAGCACCACATTGGCCTGCTCGATCTGCCGCGGGACGACGACAACCCGGCCCTGGCCCTCCCCCGCCGCCACCTCGGTGGCGAGTCTGCGCGGCGACGGCACGGCCTGCCCGTCCAGCATCCAGCCGCAGCCGGCGAGCTGGTCGGCGACCGCTGCGCAGACCTGCTCGTGGTCCACCCCGCCCGCGGCAGTCACCACGAGGGTGGCCGGCCGGTAGTGGTGCCGGTAGTGGCTGTGGATGTCGTCACGGCCGACCGCGGCGATGGTCTGCGGGGTACCGCCGATCGGACGGCCCAGCGGATGCCGGCCCAGCACCGCCTCGGCGAACCGCTCGTGCACGACGTCGCTGGGGTCGTCGTCGTTCATGGCGAGCTCTTCGAGGATGACCCCGCGCTCGTTCTCGACGTCCTCGGTGTCCAGGCGCGCCGAGGTCACCATGTCGACCAGGACGTCCACCGCCATCGGCAGGTCCTCGTCCAGGACCCGCGCGTAGTAGCAGGTGTGCTCCTTGCCGGTGACCGCGTTGGCCTCCCCACCGACGGCATCGAAGGCCGAGGCGATGTCCATCGAGCTGCGCCGCCCGGTGCCCTTGAACAGCAGGTGCTCCAGGAAGTGCGTCGACCCCAGGTGCCCGGCCGCCTCGTCCCGGGAGCCGACCCCGACCCAGCAGCCGAACGTCGCCGAGCGCAGACCAGGCATCGTCTCGGTCAGCACCCGGACCCCGCCGGGGAGGACGGTACGGCGCACCACGGCGCCGCCCGCCTCCCCGGCAACGGTCTGGTCCTGGGTCCCGGCCGGGACGAGCGGGAGTGGAATCCCGTGCACGTCAGGCGCTGGCGTCGGCGGACTCCTCCGCCGAGGCGCCCTCCCCGGAGCCGTCGCCCTTGCCCTCCGCCTCGGGCAGCACCGGGATCAGCGAGAGCTTCCCGCGCGGGTCGATCTCGGAGATCTCGACCTGCACCTTCTGGCCGATACCGAGCACGTCCTCGACGTTCTCGACCCGCTTGCCGCCGACCATCTTGCGGATCTGCGAGATGTGCAGCAGGCCGTCCTTGCCCGGGACCAGGGAGACGAAGGCGCCGAAGGTCGTCGTCTTCACGACGGTGCCCATGTAGCGCTCGCCCACCTCGGGCATGGTCGGGTTGGCGATCGCGTTGATCGCCGCCCGGGCGGCCTCGGCGGACGGGCCGTCGGTGGCGCCGATGTACACCGTGCCGTCGTCCTCGATCGAGATGTCGGCGCCGGTCTCGTCCTGGATCTGGTTGATCATCTTGCCCTTGGGGCCGATGACCTCGCCGATCTTGTCGACGGGGACCTTCACGGTGATGACCCGCGGGGCGTACGGGGACATCTCGTCCGGCCGGTCGATCGCCTCGTTCATCACGTCGAGGATGTACAGGCGGGCGTCACGGGCCTGGGTCAGCGCCCCGGCCAGGACCGACGCCGGGATCCCGTCGAGCTTGGTGTCGAGCTGGATCGCCGTGACGAACTCGCGGGTGCCGGCCACCTTGAAGTCCATGTCGCCGAAGGCGTCCTCGGCCCCGAGGATGTCGGTCAGCGCCGCGTACTCGGTGTTCCCGTCCACGGTGTCGGACACCAGGCCCATCGCGATCCCGGCGACCGGGGCCCGCAGCGGGACACCGGCGTTGAGCAGGGCCAGCGTCGAGGCGCAGACCGAGCCCATCGAGGTGGACCCGTTGGAGCCGAGGGCCTCGGACACCTGCCGGATCGCGTAGGGGAACTCCTCGCGGGTCGGCAGCACCGGGACCAGGGCCCGCTCGGCGAGCGCGCCGTGGCCGATCTCGCGCCGCTTCGGCGAGCCGACCCGGCCGGTCTCACCGGTGGAGTAGGGCGGGAAGTTGTAGTTGTGCATGTACCGCTTGCGCGTCTCGGGCGCGAGCGTGTCGAGCTGCTGTTCCATCCGGAGCATGTTCAGTGTGGTGACGCCCATGATCTGGGTCTCGCCGCGCTCGAACAGCGCCGAGCCGTGCACCCGCGGCACCACGTCGACCTCGGCGCCCAGCTGCCGGATGTCGGCCAGCCCGCGGCCGTCGATGCGGACCTTGTCGCGCAGGATCCGCTGCCGGACCAGCTTCTTGGTCAGCGACCGGTAGGCGGCGGACAGCTCCTTCTCCCGGCCCTCGAACCGGTCGGCCAGCCGCGCCTTCACCGACTCCTTGATCTCGTCGAGCCGGGACTCCCGCTCCTGCTTGCCGGCGATGGTCAGCGCCTGCGCCAGGTCGGTGGTGGCCAGCTCCGCGACCGCCTCGTAGGCGTCGTCCTGGTAGTCGGGGAACAGCGGGAACGTCGCGGTCGGCTTGGCGGCCTTCTCGGCGATCTGCTGCTGGGCCCGGACCAGGGCCGCGATGAACGGCTTGGCTGCCTCCAGGCCCTGGGCGACGACCTCCTCGGTCGGGGCGCCCACGCCCTGGTTCTTGACCAGGTCCCAGGCGGTCTCGGTGGCCTCGGCCTCGACCATCATGATCGCGACGTCGTCCACGCCGTCCTTGCTGCCCACGACGCGGCCGGCGACGACCATGTCGAAGACGGCCCGCTCCAGCTCGGAGTGCCGCGGGAAGGCGACCCACTGGCCGTCGATCAGGGCCACCCGGACGGCGCCGAGCGGGCCGCTGAACGGCAGCCCGGCGAGCTGGGTGGACATCGAGGCGCCGTTGATGGCGACCACGTCGTACAGGTCGTCCGGGTGCAGCGAGAGCACCGTGACGACGACCTGGACCTCGTTGCGCAGGCCTTTGACGAACGAGGGGCGCAGCGGCCGGTCGATCAGCCGGCAGGTGAGGATGGCGTCGGTGCTGGGCCGGCCCTCGCGGCGGAAGAACGAGCCGGGGATGCGGCCCGCGGCGTACATCCGCTCCTCGACGTCGACCGTCAGCGGGAAGAAGTCGAACTGCTCCTTCGGGGTCTTCCCGGCGGTGGTGGTCGACAGGAGCATCGACTCCCCGTCGAGGTAGACCACGGCGCTGCCGGCCGCCTGGCGGGCCAGCCGTCCGGTCTCGAACCGGACCGTACGGGTGCCGAACGTGCCGTTGTCGATCACGGCCTCGGCGTAGGTGATGTCGGGACCCTCCACTAGGGTCACCCTCCGTTCTGCTGAGCGGAGCGAGGCGCGGTCGTGGCGTGAGTTCCGGTCTTCGATCGAGGCGCTCGGGGCGGCGGGGCACGGGGCCCCGGCGTTCCGGGAGCCACTACCGAGGACCGGCGCGACAGACCGCACGACGCTCCTGGTGTGAGGTGTTCAGTTGTCCCGGCCGGTGCCCGTGCCGGACGGCCACCGGCCGGTCCGCATCGCCAGGACGTGTGCGTCCGTAAGCAACGCTAACCGGCGGACCCGCCGCCTGCCCGGAAGGACACGGACACCCGTCCCGGGCCCCGGCGGCCGTCGGGCTGACAACCGCCGGATACACGTCGGTCCCGGGTCGGGTGGACCCGGGACTGACGAGCGGGCCGGAGACGACGAGGCCGCGACCCCCCGAGTCGGGGAGCCGCGGCCCGAGGTCACCGGCGCAGGCCCAGCCGCTCGATCAGGGAGCGGTAACGAGCGATGTCCTTGCGCTGGAGGTAGGCCAGCAGGCGGCGCCGCTGCCCGACCAGGATCAGCAGGCCGCGCCGGCTGTGGTGGTCGTGCTTGTGCGCCTTCAGGTGCTCGGTCAGGTCACGGATCCGCTGGGTGAGCATCGCCACCTGGACCTCGGGAGAACCCGTGTCACCCTCGACGGTGGCGTACTCGGCCATGATCTTCTGCTTGGTCGCAGCATCCAGTGCCACGGCACTCCTTCCGGGTCATTGCGCGGCGCGCCGGGGCGGGTTCACCCGTGCTCTCTCGGTCCGCGGCCGTTCTGACGGCACCGGCCACGCTACCAGCGCCTTTGCCGATCCGACGAATCCGGCCCCGGCACCGGCCGCGGTCCGGACCCCGCCGCCCCGCACGGGCACGATGTGCCACCGCGCCCGGCCGGGGGCGGTGGGGGCACGTCCCTCACGGGCAGCCCCTTTCGCGGGCAGCCCGGCGGATCAGCGGGCCAGGACCTGCCGGCACTGCTCGACGTCGGCCTTCATCTGCCGGACCAGGGCACCGATGTCGGTGAACCGCAGGGTCGGGCGGAGCCGGTCGACGAACTCCACGGCCACGGTCTCGCCGTACAGCTCCAGGTCGTCGCGGTCCAGGACGTAGGCCTCGACCCGGCGGTCATTCCCGTCGAAGGTCGGGTTCGTCCCGATCGAGATGGCCGCGGGCAGCCGTTCCGGTTCACCCGAGGGTCCCGCGGGGCGGATCAGCCAGCCCGCGTAGACCCCGTCCGCCGGGACCACCCCGGCCGCCGAGGAGGCCAGGTTCGCCGTCGGGAAACCCAGTTCCCGGCCGCGGTGGTCACCGTGCACCACGGCCCCGGTGACCCGGCTCGGCCGGTCGAGCACGGCTGCCGCCTCGGCCACCTCTCCCGTGGCGACCAGGGAGCGCACCCAGGTGGACGACCAGCGCCGCCCGGTCGGGTGCCCGCCGTCCACCACGCCGAGGTCCTCCAGCAGTTCGACCTCGAACCCGAGCCGGCCGCCGAGGTCGCGCAGGGTGTTCACGTCCCCGGCGTTGCGGTGGCCGAACCGGGTGTCCCGGCCGACGACGACCAGCCGGGCGCCCAGCACGTCGACCAGGACATCCTGGACGAACCGCTCCGGGGACCAGCCCGCCAGCTCCTTGGTGAACTCCATGACCAGCACGGCGTCCAGGCCGGTGGCAGCCATCAGCTCGAGCTTGTGGTCCAGGGTGTCCAGCAGGACCGGCGCCCGCTCCGGGAACAGGACCGCCGCGGGATGCGGCCAGAAGGTGATCGCGACCGCCTGCCAGCCGTCCTCCCGCGCCCGCTCCACCAGCCGGGTCAACACGGCCCGGTGCCCGCGGTGCACGCCGTCGAAGTTGCCGATGGTCACCACGGACGGGCCGAAACCCGCCGGGACGTCGTCGATGCCGTTCCACCGCTGCACAGGCCCACTCTGCCAGTACCGGGCACCCGGCCCGCCACCAGGCGCCCCGCCGTTCCGCCGCCCGGACGCTGCGCACCCGGATGATCACGAGACGTGGTGACCTTCGTCGGAGGGCCGGGCTCCCGGCGTCCCGGGCCCGTAGACGCCGGACGTCGTACCCGCGGCCTACCGTGTCCGGGTGACTTCCGGTGCGAACCCCACGGGCGACCTGGTCCCGGCCTTCGACGGCTTCCCCGACGAGGCCCTGCTGTTCTACGAGGGCCTGGAGGCGGACAACAGCAAGAGCTACTGGACGGATCAGCGGGACCGCTACGAGCGCGCCGTCCGGGGCCCGATGCTGACCCTGCTGGCGGAGCTGGAGCCGGAGTTCGGCCCCGGCAAGCTGTTCCGCCCGTACCGGGACATCCGGTTCAGCGCCGACAAGACGCCCTACAAGACTCATGCCGGTGCCGTGGTCGGGACCGGGGACGCCGCCGGGGCGCTGTACGTGCAACTGTCCGCCGAGGGGCTGCTGCTGGGCGGCGGCTACTACCGGATGAGCGCCGACCAGCTCTCCCGGTACCGGGAGTCGGTGACCGCCGACCGTCCCGGCACCCGGCTGGCCGCCGAGGTGGAGAAGCTGCGGGCCGCAGGGTGGTCCCTGGCCGGGGACCGGCTGTCCCGGGCACCCCGGGGGTATCCGCAGGACCATCCGCGGGCGGGACTGCTGACGTACAAGGGCATCGCCGCGATGCGGCAGGTCGGCACCCCGGACTGGCTGGGCACCCCCCGATGCCGCGGCGAGGTGGCCGCGGGCTGGCGGCAGCTCGCCGGGTTGACCGGCTGGCTGGCGGAACACGTCGGGCCGGCCGAGCCCACCGAGGGGGACCCGCGTTCCGCCCGTGCCGCCCGCCTCACCGGCGAATGACCCGGCGGGACCAGGCCCGGCCCGCAGGCTGCGTGCAGGGGAGCCGGCGAGGCCGAACGTCGGCTCCGCGCGGCCAGTCCTGCAGGAGCGCGGCCAGTCCTGCAGGAGCGTGGTCAATCCTGCAGGACGAGCAGCGGCCGGGCGGTCGGGCCGGTCTCGGTGACGATCGCGACCAGGCTGCCGTCGGGGGCGAACGCCGCCACCGGGTGCTCCCCCAGCCCGGCCGCCTTCAGCCGCTGGCCATGGGACAGCCGCCGGGCCTCGTCCTCGGTGAGCTCCCGGACGGGGAACGCTGCACGGGCGGCAGCCGCCAGCGAGAGCGGCTCGAAGCAGGCCTCCAACTGTTCCAGGGTGCGGGCCACTTCCAGGCCGTACGGGCCGACCCGGGTCCGGCGCAGGGCGGTGAGGTGTCCGCCGACGCCGAGGGACCGGCCGAGGTCCCGGGCCAGCGCCCGCACGTAGGTGCCGGAGGAGCACTCCACTTCCACGTCGACGTCCAGCACGGCCAACCCGTCAGCGGTCCCGGGCCGTAGCTGCCCCACCTCGAACCGGTGGACGGTGACCGGCCGGGCGGCCAGTTCGACCTGCTCCCCGGCCCGCACCCGGGCATAGGCCCGGCGCCCGTCGACCTTCACCGCGCTCACCGAACTCGGCACCTGCAGCAGTTCCCCGGTCAGCGCCCGGGCGCCCTCACGGACCGTCGGTTCGGTGATCCCCGAGGCGTCCGCCCGGTCGACGGTCTCGCCCTCGGCGTCGTCGGTCACGGTGGACACCCCGAGCCGGATCGTGGCCTGGTACGTCTTGCCGGCGCCGACCAGGAAGGTCAGCAGCCGGGTGGCCCGCGACACCCCGACCACCAGCACCCCGGTGGCCATCGGGTCCAGGGTCCCCGCGTGACCGACCTTCCGGGTGCCGGCCAGCCTGCGGATCCGGGCCACCACGTCGTGGGAGGTCCAGCCCGCGGGCTTGTCGACCACGACCAGACCGTCCGCGACGGCCTGGCCGGTCACGGTCGCTCGCTCCCCGCCCGGACCCGGCCCGGTGCAGGTGCCGCGTCGTCCTCGTCCTGCCGCCCCTCGGCGTCGAAGTCCTCGTCGTCCTCGCCCTCGCCGGTGTCCTCGAAGTCCTCGTCGTCCTCGTCCTCGAGCACCTCGTCACCGTCCTCGTCGGCGTCGTCGTCACGGCGGTAGGGGTCGGGGTCCCCGGCGTAGCTGGCGGTCGCGGCCAGGGCGGCGACGTCGGCGTCCCGGGCGGCGGCGACGCGCAGCAGGTCCTCGATGTGCGCGGCGTTCTCGGGCACGGCGTCGGCGATGAACTCCAGGGTCGGGGTGAGCCGGATCCCGGTCCGCCGGCCGACCTCCGAACGTAGGACACCCCTGGCGCTCTCGAGCGCGGCGGCGGAGGCCGCCTGTTCTTCAGCGTCCCCGAAGACGGTGTAGAAGACCGTCGCGTGCTGCAGGTCATTGGTGACCCGGGCGTCGGTCACGGTCACGAAGCCCAGCCGGGGGTCCTTGATCCGCTTCTCCAGCGCCTCGGCGACGACCACGCGGATCCGGTCGGCGAGCTTTCGTGCGCGTGCGGTGTCGGCCATCGCCAGCGTCCTTCACTTCGTTCGGGCCCGCGGTCTGCTCCCGCCGGCACTGATGGGTGGTGCGGGTCGTGCTCCGCCTACTCGTCGGTGTCGTCCCAGATCCGCGGCCGGCTGGCCAGCAGTTCCACCTCGGGACGGGCGGCCACCAGCCGTTCGCAGGCCTCCAGGACGGAACGGGCGTGGGCGGCGTCCGGTGCCACCAGGCCCACCCCGATCTCCGCCCGGCGGTGCAGGTCGTGGTGACCGGTCTCCGCCGCACTCACCTCGAACCGGCGCCTCAGCTCAGCAACGATCGGCCGGACCACACCGCGCTTCTCCTTCAGCGAGTGGACGTCGCCGAGCAGCAGGTCCAGGCTCAGGCTCCCGATGATCACGACAACACCCTGCCCTGGCCGGGCCGGATCATGCCGTACTCCGTTCGGGTGACCTGAGGGGTGGCCCACCGGGCGGATCGACGGCCCGGAGGCGGGAAGACCCGGCCCGAGCAGGGTGGTGCCCCGCGCCGGATGCTCCGGCGGAGGGCACCACCCGTCAGGGTGCCGGGGGCACGGGTCAGCTGCGCGGCTTCTCCCGCATCTCGAAGGTCTCGATCGTGTCGCCGACCCGGATGTCGTTGAAGGAGCCGAGCCCGATACCGCACTCGTAGCCCTCGCGGACCTCCGTGGCGTCGTCCTTGAACCGGCGCAGCGAGTCGATGTGCAGGTTCGGCGACACGATCACACCATCCCGGATGAGCCGGGCCTTGGCGTTGCGCCGGATCTCCCCCGACCGCACGATGCAGCCGGCGATGTTGCCGAACTTGCTGGACCGGAAGACCTCCCGGATCTCGGCGCTGCCGAGCTGGGCCTCCTCGAACTCCGGCTTGAGCATGCCCTTGAGGGCGGCCTCGATCTCCTCGATCGCCTGGTAGATGACCGAGTACTGCCGGATGTCGACACCCTCCCGGTCGGCCATCTCGCCGACCTTCTCGGCCGGGCGGACGTTGAAGCCGACGATGATCGCGCTGGACGCCACCGCGAGGTTGACGTTGTTCATCGTGATCGCGCCGACCCCGCGGTCGATGACCTGGAGCTGGACCTCCTCGCCCACGTCGATCTGCATGAGGGCGTCTTCCAGCGCCTCCACCGACCCGGACACGTCACCCTTGAGGATGAGGTTGAGGGTCTCGACCTTGCCCTGCTCCAGCGCCTTGGTGAAGTCCTCGAGGCTGATCCGCTTGCGGCGCCGGGCCAGCACCGCCGCCCGCTCCGCGGCCTCCCGCTTCTCGGCGATCTGCCGGGCGGTGCGGTCGTCGGGAGCCACGATGAAGGTGTCGCCCGCGCGGGGCACCGAGGTCAGACCGAGGACCTGGACCGCCCGCGAGGGCAGCGCGACGTCCATCGTCTCGCCGTTCTCGTCGAGCATCGCCCGGACCCGGCCGTGCGCAGTGCCACAGACGATCGAGTCGCCGACGGCCAGCGTGCCGGACTGCACCAGCACCGTCGCCACCGGGCCACGGCCGCGGTCGAGGTTGGCCTCGATGGCCACGCCTCGGGCGTCCTTGTCCGGGTTGGCCTTCAGTTCCAGTGCCGCGTCGGCCGTCAGCAGGATCGCCTCGAGGATGCCGTCGATGTTGATCCGCTGCTTCGCGGACACGTCGACGAACATGGTGTCGCCGCCGTACTCCTCGGCCACCAGGTTGTACTCGGTGAGCTGCTGGCGGATCTTCGCCGGGTTGGCGCCTTCCTTGTCGATCTTGTTGACCGCCACGACGATCGGCACCCCGGCCGCCTGCGCGTGGTTGAGCGCCTCGATGGTCTGCGGCATCACGCCGTCGTCGGCCGCGACGACCAGGACGGCGATGTCCGTGACCTTGGCGCCACGGGCACGCATGGCGGTGAAGGCCTCGTGACCGGGGGTGTCGATGAAGGTGATCGCCCGGTTGATGCCCTCGTGCTCGTAGTGCACCTGGTAGGCACCGATGTGCTGGGTGATGCCACCGGCTTCCCCGGCCACCACGTTGGCGTGCCGGATCGCGTCGAGCATCTTCGTCTTGCCGTGGTCGACGTGACCCATGACGGTGACCACCGGCGGCCGCGGCTCCAGGAAGTCGGCGTCCCCTTCGGCCTCGCCCTCGATGTCGATGTCGAAGGCCCCGAGGAGCTCGCGATCCTCCTCCTCCGGCGACACCACCTGGATCTCGTAGCCGAGTTCCTCGCCGAGGATCTGGAAGGTCGCCTCGTCGAGGGACTGGGTCGCGGTGGCCATTTCGCCGAGGTGGAACAGCACCGTGACCAGGCTCGCCGGGTTCGCGTTGATCTTCTCGGCGAAGTCGGTCAGCGAGGCACCGCGACGCAGCCGGATGACGGTCGAGCCGTCACCGCGAGGAACCGACACGCCACCCGCGATGGGGGCCTGCATGTTGTCGAACTCTTGGCGCCGCTGCTTCTTCGACTTCCGGCCACGGACCGGACGGCCACCGGCGCGCCCGAAGGCACCCTGCGTACCGCCGCGACCGCCGCCGCCCTTGCCGAAGCCGCGCCCGGCCGGGCCGCCGCCACCACCGGGAGCGCCGCCACCGCCACCGGGACG
>DASTGO010000531.1:0-6978 GCA_035719045.1 Kineosporiaceae bacterium
GGGGCTGCAACGACCCCGGCTACCCGACCGTGGCCCGACCCCGCCTCCTCCCAGCCTGGGATGAGAAGCCGCCCGAGCATCCCGGTGCACCCTTGACCCGACCTGGGTCACAGGGATGAAGGTAAATGGCGCGATTCGGATCATTGCGGATCATGTCCAGAGAATCAGGCAACACCTCTTGGGGACGCTGATGTCCGGGCTTCGGTTGGTGCTGCTACAGGAGGCGTTGAGCCAGGTCGATAGGACATCGTGGGACGGAGCGAAGGCGGGCGGTCGATCCGGGCTGCCCAACGGTTCCTCCCCTTGGGGCGTCATGCGTCGGTGTGGAATGCGCTCGTGATGATCGCCATCCTGCCGGTTCTGGGGATGCCCCTTCTTGCTGGCGAGTTGGTGTCTCAGCGGTGGACGGAAGCGGGCGCGGCGCAGCGCGTAGAGGCTGACCTTCGGGCCCTCGAGGCAGTCGACCAGCTGAGGGCGGCGGTCAGTGTGGAGGGCACTGCGGCGGCTCTTTCCATCCTTGGCCAGAACCTCGGGGTCACCTCGGCCTTGTCCGCGCTCGGGCCCGCCTTGTCGGTGCCCACGCCCACGCAGTCCCGGATGGATACCGACAGGCTCTTGGCGGCCATCCCGTCGGTTGGGGTCCTGTCCGGGCGGCAGTCGACCCTGGCCGGCGAGGTTGCTCGGGTCCGCAGGCAGGTGGATCTGGAGCTGATTGCGTCCGACCGTGACCTGACCGGGTTGGTGGCAATTATCCGTGGATACACCGATTTCACTGGTCTCGTGGAGGAGGCTGAGGAGTCCATCGCGCGCGAGCTGGCCACTGGACGGGAAGGTGTGACGACCGGCCAACTCACCTCGAGAATGCATGATCTTGAAGCGGTGGTCAGCCTCGTAGCGGCCGGTCAGAGGCGAATCGGTGTATATCTGGTCGGACTGCTTCTTCCGCCCCGGCTGCAGGCCGACGTCGCTCCGCAGTTGAGCGCCGAGAACGTGGAATACCACCTACGGGCTGAACCCCTCAACACTGAGCTCACCGACGAGCTGTCTCGCACCTGGATGCGGCTGACGGCCGATCTCGACTATCAACGTTTCGAACTCGCAGTCGACGCCGGCCAGGGCTTGTCCACATCGCCCGCCGACCCAGGGTCCGGCAAGGCGATCTCTGCTGCCGAATTCCCACAGATCCTGCCGACCGTCCTGGCCGGCACGCGCACCATGGCGGGCTTGAGCGGACTCCTGACCCAGACAGTCCGGGGGGCATCGAGCGTCGCACGGGTGGACCGAGCTGCGGCCATGCAGCGAGCAGGGGTGACAGTGGCGACGACGATCACCCTGCTCGTCGGCACCATTGCCGCGGTGATCGTCGTGGGTGGCGGACTGCGGCGACGACTGGGCCGCCTGGCGGCAGGAGCCCAACGGCTGAGTTCTGGCTACCTGGAATCGGTGCTCGTTGAGGGCCCTCGGGAGCTTGCCACTGCAGGATCGGCGATCAACGACGCCGTGGCGAATCTGCGTCTGGTGGAGCGGAAGGCCGAGTTGCTCGCCGCCGGGCAGTTGGACTCCCCGGAATTGGAGTGCCCTGCGCCCGGCCACCTCGGTGCGGCTGTGCAGGCCTCTGTGACGCGCATCGTTGACGTCGTGCGCGATCGCGAACAACTACAACAGGAGCTTGCTCATCGGGCCAGCCATGATGCGCTCACCGGACTGATCAATCGCGCGGAACTGGACCGGCGCCTGGATGCAGCACTGGGCCGCGCTCGGCGCAACGGAGGCGTCGTCAGCGTCCTGTTCGTGGACCTCGACCGGTTCAAGGCGTGCAACGACAGCCTCGGCCACGCGGCGGGGGATCATGTCCTGCGCACCGTGGCACAACGACTCACAGGGCAGGTCCGGGCGGGCGATACCGTCGGACGGCTGGGCGGTGACGAGTTCGTCGTCCTGGTGGAGACCCCGTGCGACTCGGGTGAGCTTCACCGGATCGCCGAGCGGATCGCCTGCTCGGTCTCAGATCCGATCGTCTACCAGGGGCAATTGGTCAGCGTGGGGGCCAGCGTCGGAGTTGCTGCGTGCCGCGATGGGCTGCTCACCGGCGACGAGTTGATGCGGCAAGCTGACGCCGCCGTGTACAGGTCCAAGGCGTCCGGCGGTGGAAGCATCGAGACGGACACCACCGGCGCCTGGCGGTAGCAGCTCTCCGTACGCGAGGAGGGAAGCGGCCTCGTCGGTTCCCGAACCCGGCCGTGCGATCCGGTCAGGAGCCGGCACCTCGTGAGGCAGGTGACGGGGGCTCGGGCGAGGGCGGGGCACCGGGACCGGTCCGGGTCCAGAGCAGGCGGTCGGGACCGGGCTCACCGCCCACCTGCCCGGCCTGCAGGACGAGATCCTCGACCGGGGGACCCGCCGGCCAGTCCCGGGAGATGTCGACCGTGGCGGTGAGGACGAGGTCGAGCGCGGGCTTGAGCTGCCCCCCGATGGCGGACCAGAAGTCGGCGGTGTCCTTGCCGTCGGGCATCCCCACCTGCAGTGTCGGCAGTGGCTCCACCTCCCGGACGCCGGCGGGCAGATGCTGCTGCGGCAGCACGGGGTGCCGCAGGCAGGCCCGCAGCACCGCACCGAGCAGGGAGTGCTCGTCGCGCACCTCGGAGGTCCAGGCGGTGACCAGGTAACGGCAGTCGATCCGGGGCCAGGGTTCCTGCCGGACCAGCCTGCCGCCGGGGCCGCGGCGGATTTCCATCCCGGCGTCCTGCTCGGCGAGGTTGCGCCGCACGTCCCAGAGGAACACGTTCACGGTGGGGCGGGAGATCCGGGTACCCCAGTCGCGGTCGGGTGCCTCGAAGGAGATGTCCACCTCCCGAGCGGGCAGCGGGACGGCCTCGCGCAGGAAGGCGTCGAGCGACTCGTCCAGCAGGTTGAGCATGGGGACCCCGAGACGTCGGCGGGCGGCGTCGGGTCAGCGTAGCCGCGGGTCCGGCCGCCGGTGAGGGGCTGCCGGGCAGCCGTTCGGGCACTTCACAGCCGGGTCGTGACCAGGCCGTGGTACTCGGCGAACTCGGCCTCGGTGCACATCCGGCCGAGTTTCTGGAACTCCCGTCCCATCGCCAGCACCGCATGCTCCATGGTGATCGGGCCCGGCCCGCCGTCCGACGGGTCGTCCGCGGCGAGGAAGGCCGCCGTGCGGGCCGCATTGCTGATGACGCCCCCCGGAACCTTGAACTGCCGGGCCAGGAAGGCGACGTCCACCCCGTGCAGCGGAGCCGTCTGCGGGAACGCGCGCTGCCAGATCGCCCGGCGCTGATCCTCCTCGGGCAGGGCGAAGTCGAGGGCGATGCTGATCCGGCGCAGGAACGCCTGGTCGATGTTCCGCTGCAGGTTGGTGGCCAGGACGACCAGGCCGTCGTAGGTCTCCAGCCGCTGTAGCAGGTAGGCGACCTCGATGTTGGCGTACCGGTCCCGGGCGTCCGACACCTCGGATCGCTTGCCGAACAAGGCGTCCGCCTCGTCGAAGAACAGCACCAGGTCAGCCGCGGCGGCGGCGTCGAAGATCCGGCCGAGGTTCTTCTCCGTCTCCCCGACCCACTTGCTGACCACGAACGACAGATCGACCTTGTAGAGGTCCAGGCCGAGATCTCCCGCGATCACCTCGGCGGCCAGGGTCTTGCCGGTGCCGGAGGGCCCGGCGAACAGGGCGACCGCCCCACGTGAGGGCAGGGGGGTGAATCCCCAGGCGTCGTAGACGGTTGCGGCCCGGCGATGGCGGGCGGCCAGTTCCCGCAACTGCTGCAGCTGGCCGGGGGGCAGGACGAGGTCGGGCCACCCGCGCCGGGGCCGTACCCGCACGGCCAGGCCGTCCAACTGGCCACCGGCCAGGCGGCGGCGTGCCTCCGGCAGCCGTCCGGGATCCCCGCCCGCCGCGGCGGCCACCAGCCGCAACTGCTCCCGGTCCAGGCCGCCGCCGGCCGGGACCTCGCCGAACGCGGCCCGCCACTCCCGCGGACCGGCCGTGCCCTCGGGGGCGGCCAGTTCGGTCCACGGCAGTGCGGGCAGGCAGTCCAACGGCAGTTCCGTGCGCGAACTCAGCACCCAGGAGAGGTGGGTCGCCCGTTCCAGGTGCCGGACGGTTTCCGCCGGTGGTGCCCCGGCCAGCTCGACGACCACCACGAGGCCGTCCACCGTCGCCTCCCGGACCACCGCGGACCACTCCTGCGGGGACGCCGGGAGAGCGGTGATCAGCAGCCCCCGGCCCGGATGGTGGTCGGCCGCCACCTGCATCCGGGTCTGCCGGTCGGCACCGTGTACCAGCAGCAGGCCGGGCCCCGGGGCCGACGGCGGGAGGGACCCGGGGGAGCGGGACGGTGCGGGCGGGGCGGATCCGGGGGATCGGGACGCAAGGGGTGAGGACGCTGCGGGCGGGGCGGATCCGGCGGAGCCCGGCGGATGGCGGCGGGCCCGGGGCGGGAGGTCCGGGTCGGGGGAGTCGTCCCCGGACAGCGCCCAGGCCAGGCGTTCCGGGACGGCGCACATCCGGGAAGCCCACGGGCCGGGCTCCGGCGGCAGGACGAGCTCCGCCCGGCGCAGCCGCCCCGCCGGTGCCAGCGCCCGGTGCGCGGGATGCCCGGGACCGAACATGCGCTCGACGGTGGCCGGGGTCAGCCGTGGGAGTTGGACGTTGTCCTGCACATAGGCCACCAGCCGCTGCCGTTGCGGATCCCGTTCCACCGCGCACAGCAGAGCCAGCAACTCGGCCTCGCCCGGGTCCAGCCCGGCGGCGCGGATGCAGCGGGCCAGCGGGTCGGCCGACTGCGGCCACCAGTCCGCGAAGACCTGGCGGGCCCGGGCCAGCGGTGCGGCGAAGTCCTCCCGGACCGACCGCACCGCGGCGGGGTCCGGCCCGTCAAGTCCGGGCAGGGTCCGCAGCAGGGCATCCACCTCGGCATGGTCGATGAACAGCCCGGCGAAGTCCCGCGGCGGGATGCCGGCGGCGATCCGGCAGAGGGCGGCTTCCCGGGCCAGCAGGAGGTCCGCCAGACGGCACCACGGCGCGATCCCGCGGTCGGGTGCGTTCTCGTGGCCGCTCGTCGGCTCCCGGCCTTCCGCGCGTTCCTGGCCTCCCGCGGGTTCCTGGCCTCCCGCGGGTACCTGGCCTTCCGGCAACCTCACCGGGCCCCCGCCCGCTGCGCCATGTCGCCACCCGAATGCCCGAAGGTGCACATCCCCGCCGAAACCCTTCCGAGGCCAACGGAACGCCCCCGAACATTACCTGCGTGGCCCGCTACACCGCCGTCCAGATCTACGCTTTCGCGCGGGCAGCCGGCTTCGACCCTGACCAGTCCGTCACGATGACGGCGATCGCGCTCGCCGAGTCCGGTGGGCGCAGCAGCGCGCACGCCACGGTGGGCGAGGACTCCCGTGGCCTGTGGCAGATCAACGCGGCGGCCCACCCCGAGTTCTCCGGCATGGACCTGTACGACCCTAAGGCGAATGCCGCGGCCGCCTTCGCGGTGTCCCGGGGCGGGGCGGACGTCTCGCCGTGGACCACCACGCATGGTGGCGGGCGGGCGTCCTATCTGAGGTTCCGGTCCCAGGCCCAGGCCGCCGCAGTCACCTACGGCGAGCCCTCGGCCGACGGCGCCTGGGACGGTACGGCCGGGTACGGCCACCGGCTGCCCGCCGGTCGTGGCCACGGCGACGACAGCGCGGCGGGCGGTGCCGGGATCGGTGTCCCGGCCTCGAACCCTGCACCCGCAACGGATTCCACCCCGCACCTCCCGCCCAGCGAACTGCCGCCGGAGCAGCGGCACGGGGTGGCCTTCGTGCCCGCCACGGATCCCGGACCCGGCGGGGGCGTTGCCGATCCGTCGGACGCACCGGGGCGGGTGGCGGCCGGGGGGCAGGTGGTGGCCGGGGAACAGGTGGTGGCCGGGGATCTGCCGGCGGCCGGAGGCGATCCGGCGGTGCCGGTGGCCGACCTCCCCCCGGAACAGCGTCACGGGGTCGTCTTCGTCCAGGACCCGGCCGCGGCCGACGGCAGTTCGGGCGGGACGGTGCCCGGCCTCGGCGCGGCCCCTGACGGGCAGGGGATCGCGGGGGGCGATGCCGCCCATCCGGCGGCGCTGACCCGTGGTGCACTGTTCGTCGAGGAGGCGATGGCACAGCGCGGCGACCGGTACGTGATGGGTGCGACGGCGAAGGTGAGTGACCCCCACCCTGCCGCCTTCGACTGTTCGGAGCTGGTGCACTGGGCGGCGGCCCGGGCCGGGATCGAGATCCCCGACGGTGCCCTGCCGCAGTTCCTGGACCTGCAGGAGCGGGGACTGGAGGTGGACGTCGAGCGGGCGATCCACACCCCGGGGGCGCTGCTGTTCTCGTTCGCCAGCCCGCCGGGTGCGCACGACATGCGACCGGCCGCCGCGCATGTGGCGATCAGCCGCGGCGACGGGACCACCATCGAGGCCCGCGGCCGCGCCTACGGGGTCGACGTGTTCGACGCCACGACCAAGCGGTTCCACTACGCGGCACTGCTGCCCCAGGCGGAGGAGCTGATCCCGGCGGGGGACCCGGCGCCGGCCGCCGTCGCCCATGCCGCCGCGGTCCCGTCCCCCGCCGCTGCGGTGACGTCCGTGGTGACCCTCGCCGACGCGCGGTCGGTGACCACCGGCGGTGGCCTGCTGGACACCGACGGGGACGGGTTGCCGGACCGCCAGGAGGAGCGTCTCGGCCTGGACCCGTACCTGGCCGACACCGACCATGACCTGTACTCCGACAGCTATGAGCTGTTGTTCGGCCACGCCGACCTGTCCGACAGGCTGCCGTCCGGCCTGGCCTGGAACGGGTCGGCGGACGCGGTGCTGCTCGGCGGCGACACCGCTGCCCCCGGCTCTCCGGCCGGGACGGTGGCCGCGGACGCCGGTCACGGTGACCTCGCCCCCGGCCCGGCCGGCGCGGGTGCCGCAGGCCCCGGCACAGGGGGCTCCGGGGCCG
>DASTGO010000532.1:0-8532 GCA_035719045.1 Kineosporiaceae bacterium
GGCCGGACGTCCGGGCGCGCCGGTGACCGACCCGGCCGGGCGCGGCCTGGCCGCACCCGCCGCCCTGGTCCCGCTGCTGGAGCAGGTCTACCGCGAGCGGCTGGCGCAGGTGCAGGCCGGGGAAGCGGTGGACGCCGCGGCGGCCGACGCCGCGACCCGGTCCCTGCAGGTGCTCGACGACCCCGCCGTCCAGGCCACCTGGGCGGACGCCGCCGGGCGGATCGCCGCTGCATGGTCGGGTGCCGTGGCGTCGGCCAGCGGGTCAGCCGCACCGGCATCGTCCCCGGGCAGCATCACCGACCGGACGATGGCCGAGGCCCCCGGCGTGCTCCTGCAGCAGATCGGCGAGCGGGTGGGGTCGCTGCTGGCAGGGCTGCCTGCTGGTGCCCCGGGCCGGGCCCTGGTAACGAGCATCGCGCAGGCCGTGGCGGCCCAGGAGGTGCGCAGCGCGGCGCGCTCCGGTCAGCTGCAGAGCCGTCTCGGGGTCGTGCCGGAGCCCGGAGAGCTCGCCGCCCTGGACGCCGCCGCGCCCGTGCTGGCGGCATCGCTGTACGAGCAGCAGGTCGCCCAGGGCCGCGAACGCCCCCGGCGGATCCCGTTCCTCCCCGGGGCTCCTGTCCCCGCCGACCGGCAGGCCGCGCTCACCGAGGCGTTCGCCGCGCTGAACGGCGTCGAGGTGCTGGCGGCCCGGGTGGCAGGGTCGGGACTGGCTCCGGAGCGCGTGGCGGAACTGGTCAGCGCGCTCTGGGCGGTGCTGGCCAACACGGCCGTGGCCCGGCTGCTGGACGGCGCCCCCGCCGCGACGGTCGAGGTGGCCCGGCGTCAGCTGTGGGAGTACGGGCGGAGCACCGGGATCACCGCGACCCAGCCGGTGCCGGTGTTCGCCCGGCTCGCCCAGGCGCTCGCGGATCCGCAGCGGCGAACGGTCGCGGTCCGTCCGACCTGGACCTTCCTGCGGGAGGCGGCGCGGCTGATGTGGCGATGGGTGGCCGATCCCGCGGCGCCCGTCCCGGCGCGCACGCCCGCCGCTGCCCTGCAGGCCGGAATCGGTCTGGCCGCCCTCGGCCTGCGCCAGGTGCAGGTGCAGGGACAAGGACAGGGGCCGGTGGCGCCCAGCACCGCGCGCTGGCTCGGCCTGAGGGGTCCGGTCGACGGCGTGCCGCCGGGCACCGTGCCGCTGGCCGCCGTGGTCCCGTACAGCCGGCAGACGGCGCCGGTCCCGGGCTGGATGGCGCCGACGCTCAGGCACCGGGTCGGGCTGGTCCTGGACCGGATTTCGGACGACACGGCCGGCGCGTTCGAGGCCCAGTTGGCTGCGGCCGGACTGGTGCGGCCGAACCTCTCCCAGATGCCCGCTGACCGGCGGGCACAGGCCGCCCCGCTGCTCGGCGCGTTGTCCGGCGCCCTGTTCGACATGTTGGGGTCCTTCGGGCGGACGGCTCTGGCCGAGGCGGCCGCGGAGCGGGCTGCCCAGGTGGCAGCTCAGGCCGCTGCCCAGCAGGCAGGTCAGGTGGCCGCCCAGCAGGCAGCTCAGGCCGCTGCCCAGGCCGGGCTCGAGGCGGCCGCGCCGGCGGACGGCGTGGCGCCGATGGATGGCGTGGTGCCGGCCGTCGCGGCGCCCGGCCAAGCAGGCCAGGCCGGTCAGGCCGGTCAGGCCGGTCAGGCAGCTCTGGCGACCCTGCCGCCCGCGGCCCGGGAGGCGCTGGAGGGCCTGGCCCCCGCGGTGAACCGGCTGGCCGTCAGCGGCTGGGAGAGCGGCCTGATCACCCCCCTGCTGCCCGCGCTGGGTGATGCGCTCGTCGAGCGGCTGCTCGCCGTCGCCCTGCCGGATGCCCCCCAGGTCACGGTCGACCTGGCCCGCCGGGATCTCCTGCAGCTGTGGGAAGGGGCCGGTGCCCCACAGGCCGGGCAGGCTGCCAGGTCGATGGCCGCCGCGCCGACGGCGGCCGGCTGGGCAGGGGTGGTGGCCCAGTTCCAGCAGCCGCTCCTGGTCCAGTCTCAGGCGGCCCGTGCCCTGATCCAAGCTCAGGCTCAGGGGCAGCCCCTGGCGCAGCTCCAGGCGCTGGCCGCCGCGCAGAGGCAGGCGGAGGCCCAGCGGCCGGCTCAGACCCAGGCGGCCCTGGGCCGGGTGCGGCGGGTGGCCCTCGACCTGGCCGAGCACCTGTCGCAGTGGGCGTCCGGCGAGCCCCCGACCGCGTCCGTCGTGCGGGAGGGCCAGTCCGGCGGGGACGACGTGGTCGCGGTGGTCCCGCAGGTCAGGCACGCCAGGGTTTTCGTGCCCCAGGCGCGGACTGTCGTCTTCACCCCGGCGCCGATCGAGACCGTCGCTGTTGGCGAGGTGAGTCCGGAGGGCCGACTGCAGGAGTCGCCGCAAGGGACCGTGCGCACGACCGTCGAGCAGCACCTCACCCCGGCCGAGGCCGCGGCCGTCGCTCCGGTGCGGGTAGGGGCGGACTCGGTGGCGACGTTCGGTCCGCTGACCCGGCGGGGGGCCGCTGCGCAGGCGCAGGCGGCGGAGGTTGAGGCGCAGATTGAGGCGCCCGCGCAAGCTCAGGCCGCTGAGGTTGCGGCGCAGAGGCCGGCCCAGGTGGAGGTTGCGGCGCCCGCACAGGTTGCGGCGCCCGTGCAGGCGCAGGTGCCGGCCCAAGCGGCGGTGGCGGGGCAGCTCGGGCTGGTGGCCGCTCCGGGGCCGGTGGCGCAGTTGGTGCGTCTGGGGCGGTGGGTCGGGCAGTCGGTCGCCAGGGTGGGGGCGGCCCTGCGCCGGGCATTCGACCGGGCGATTGACGGACTGGCTCGGTCGCTCCTTCCGGCCGTGAACGCTGTTCAGGCTGCACGTGCGGCGCGTGCCCGGGCCGTGCGGCCTGCGCATGCGGAGGCGGTGGTCGCGGCTCTTCGTCTCGGGGCCGAACAGGAGACGCTTGCTGCTCGGATCACGGATCCGAGCAGGTGGCTCGGCGCGGTCCTCTCCCGCCCGTCGGGATCCGGCTCTGCGACGCAGTCGGGGCTGTCCGATCGCGCGACGGCCCCGGGCGCGGACGCCGTTGATCACCCTGCCTACAATCTGCCCCCCGAGATCTCCCGGATGATCATGCGGGCGGCTCTGCAGGGGTACCCCCAGGCGTATTCCCAGGCGCGGCTGCGGCAACTGTTGGAGCGCTGGGTTGAACGGAGCCCGGAGGACACCTCGGCGGTCCGCCTCGCCAAGGAGGTGGAGCATGGGCTGGAGCTGATCGCGGAGTGGGCGACGGCCGCGCCGAGGCTCGACCAGGTTGCGCGGCAGAACGACGACCCGGCCGGCGTCCAGGCCCAGGGGCAGGCCCCCGCGGAAGGAGACGTAGCCGCACCGGCCCCCGCTGAGGGCGCTCAGGGGGCGGCGGAAGCGGTTGCGGTGCCGAACGATGCCGCGCCGGTGCCCGCGGACGAGAGAGACCTGCGGGCGATCCCCCGCCTGGAGCGCCGCCCGGAGACGGCCGAGGTTCTGGCGTTCGTGCGCGGGCTGGAGGACCTGTGGGAGAGCGGCATGCGGGAGATCGCCGCCGACCGGTCGGTTCCTGAGCCTGAGCGGGCTACCGCCACGCGCATGCTGCGCTGGAACGCCGGGGCTCGCACGGCCGGGCGGTGGACGCGCCTGGCCTCGCAACTGGGGCAGTTGCGTGAGGGCGGCCCGCGCGCCGACCTGACCCTGAACGGGGTCAGGGGGCTCATCCACCAGGCTGCGCATGCCGCATCCACGGAGGTCCACTACGGCCCGGGCGCGCAGGCCCTGGTGCCCGCAGCGGCCTCGAGCTCCCAAGGAGGGCCGGTCGACCGGGTTGCCTCGGCCTGGGGTGCGGACGGGCTGCCCCAACGGGTGCGCGCGGCCTTGCGGGACCAGATCCAGGGCAACCCCTCCGAGGTCGCCGGGACCATCACCGCGCTGGAACAGTTCCGCACCGGTGCGCGGACCGATGCGCAGTTGCTGTCCGCTCTCTCCGAGCGGGGCCGCCAGTTCCTGGCGAACGGGGTCACCACCGTTGAGACGGTCTGGGCGCCCCGGTGGCGGGTGGAGGACCAGCAACAGGCGCCGCAGGGTGGGCAGGTGCCGGGGCTGCAGCTTCGGTTGAACGGGCAGGTGGAGGAAGTCGGCCGGCCGACCGAGGTCGTGCTCGGGCGGGAGGCATGGGCCGCATCGACGGCGGACGGGCGTGGGGAGGCGGAGCTCCCCCCGGACGCGCAGGTGCGTCTCCTCGACGCCGGTTTCGAGCTGGCCCTGCACGATCTGACCTTCGCGTTGTCCGAGTACCCAGCGGCGCAGCAGCAGGCCAGGCTCTCTGCGTACACGGCCAACATTTATCCGGGGGACACGACGTATGCGGAAACCGCGGCGAGGGCGGCAGAGCACCTGCGTGCTGTCACCGAGGTCGTGGGGACGGACCTGGGCGGGAGGCTGGATCCCGCTGCCCTGGTGCCGACGGTGCTCGAGGCGTACCGGGAGCGGTTGCGGCAGTTGGCCGAGAGCGGCGGGCATTCGGCGCTGACGCAGAGCGCGGCTCGCTCGCTGGCGGCGGTGTCCGGCGTCGAGGCGGAGCGGGCGTGGGGCGGTCTGGCCGAGCGGATCGCGGCACTGGCCTCCCGTCCTGCCGAAGCGCTGGGGGTCAGCAGCGAGATCACGCGCCTGCTCGCGTCGCGGCGTCCCGTTGCGGTCCCCGCGTCGTCGCCGGGTGCGTCGACGACCCGTGAGGCGGTCGGGGAGCCGGCACCGCGTCCCGTGGCGGTCCCTGCGTCGTCGCCGGGTGCGTTGACGATTCGTGAGGCGGTCGGGGAGTCTGCTCCGCTGGGTGCCCGGATCCGTGGTCTGTGGGGAGCTGAGGCCCTTGCTCCGGCGGCGGTCGAGGGCGCGGCGTCGGCCGGGGTGGGGCGTGCATTGGCGGCTCTGCAGGCCATGCTCATGGGAGAGGGCTCGGTCGAGGGGCTGCGCGGTGAGGCGCTGGGGTCGCTGTCCGAGGCGGGGCGCGAGGCGCTGCAGCCGGGACGCTCCGGGACGGTCCGGGCGGGTCAGTCCGGGGCGTGGGGGGCGAATGGGCTCGGTGCGGAGCCGGTGGTCGGCGCCGCCGAGGTGCGTGACCTGCGTGCGGGGGTGCAGCTTGCTCTGCACGGTCTGGCGGCGCAGGCCGGTGGGGTCGTCGAGCCGGGGCCGTCGCAGGGTGGCCGGGTTGATCCGGGGACGTTGGCGCTGCTGCTGCGTGGGGTGTACCTCGACGGGTTGAACTCGTTGCTCGGGCGGGCGGGCGACGAGAGTGCCGCCGCGGCCGCGCAGCGTGCCCTGGATGCCGCTCTGGCCGAGGATCAGGCCTGGAGTGCCCTCGCCCGCGAGATCACCGGTCTGTCCGCCCAGGCCGTCGCGCAGTCGCCGGGCGGGGACGGCGTGTCGGCGCGGCAGCCGGACGGTACCGGGAGCGTGGCCGCTCCGGAGGACAGCGCGGCGACGACGGATGCCTCCGAGGTGGCGTCGGTCGGGCAGCCGGAGGACGTGGCCGGTGCCGTGGTGGAGACGCCGGTCCAGGCTGCGGTCGACCCGCTGCAGCCGGGGACCGAGCCGGCAGCACGATCGGAAGCGGTTGCCGCGACGGTGGACCCGGCTGTCGCGGACCTCCGTCGGCAGGAATCGTGGATGGCGGACCCGGACCGGACCGCGGCGCATAGCCGGATCGCGGCGCATCAGAGGCTGCGCGCCCGGCTGCAGGACGTGCGCCGGCGGCGGGAGTTCCTGGAGGCGCAGCGTGGTGACGGCGGCCTCGTGCGGGAAGCGCTGCCGGGGACGTCCGAGCCGAGTTCCCTGCGACCGCTGACCCCGGCCGGTGTGTCCCTGCAGGTTCCGTCGGCAGGCGTCGGGGGGCCGGCCGAGACGTTCCGGCAGCAGGCTGAGGCGGCCGGGCCCGTTGTGGCGTCTGCCGTGGTGGAGCCGGTTGTTGAGGCGGCCGGGCCTGTGGTGGAGCCGGTTGTTGAGGCGGCCGGGTCCGTGGAGGGGCCGGTTGTTGAGGTGGCCGGGCCTGTCGAGGTACCGGTTGCGGAGGTGCCTGTTGTTGAGGCGCCGGTGGTCGACGTGCCGGTTGCTGAGGCCCCTGTGGCGGAGGCGGCCGGGCCGGTTGAGGCGCCGGTGGTGGAGGTGCCTGTTGTTGAGGCGCCTGCTGTTGTGGCGCCTGTTGTTGTGGCGCGCCGACCCCCTGTCTTCGTCCCCCCGCCGGTGCGCCCGGGACCGTCGCGTCTGGGGCGTTGGGTCCCCCAGTCAGTCTCCGGGGCCGGGGCCACCCTGCGCCGTGCCGCCGGAGGCATCAACCGGCTCACCGGGATGCTGTTCGGCTCGTCCAGGGATGAAGCGGCCGGGTCCAGGGATGAGCGGGCCGAGAGTCTGGTGACGGATCTGGCCCTGCTCGGCCTGGACGAGACGATCGCCGACGAGATCACGAACCCGGGAGAGTGGCTGGGGGCTGCCCTTCCTCCTCAGCCTGGGCGTTCCCGCGCTGTCGAGCGCTCGGCCGATCCCGTCGCCCCGGACATCGCCAGGGCCGTCATGCGCCAGGTTCTCCACGATCTCCCCAGGCCGGATGTGCGGCAGTTGGTGCAGACGCTGGAGTCGATGGGGGAGACCGTCCGTCCGGACCTGAACTTCAGCTTGGGACGTGGCCGGCTGGGGCGGTTCACCAACGGCATCGTCGCGGGCCTGCAGCAGGTCGCTGCCTGGGCCGAGCGCCAGGCCGCGGCCGCTGAGGGGCGGGCGCCGCAGGAGGCCAACAGGTTCAGGCCCTACGACTTCTCGTCCGCCGAGGTGCTGGCCCATCGGGCGGCGATGGACCTGCGGGCTCTGGGTGACCTGGAGAGCCGGCCTGAGACGGCCGAGGCCCTGAGGATCGTGCGGGTGTTGCAGGGTCTGTACGCCGATGGCCTGCGGGAGATCGCTGCAGACCCGTCCGTCCATGAGTTTCAGCGAGGGGATGCCAATCGTCAGCTGGGCTGGCTCGCCACCCCGGAGGGGGTGGAGCAGTGGGCACGGCTGGCCTCGCAGATCGGGCAGTTGCGTAGGGGGCCTCGCCGCCCCGGCCTCAACCTGACGCAGGTCGAGGGCTTCGCCCAGCGCCTCGCCGGCGGTGCGGCCGCACAGTTCTTCGATAGGCGACGAGACCAACCGGCTCCTGCGGCGGCCCCTGAGGCGGCTCCTGCGGTGGCCCCTGAGGCAGTTCCCGCGGCGGCTGCTGAGGCGGCTGTTGAAGGGGATCCGGCGGCGGCTGCTGAGGCGGCTGAGGCGGCTCGCGCGGTGGCCCTTGCGGCGGCTCTTGCGGAGGCTCGCGCGGCGGACTCTGAGGGAGCCACGTCCGCCGCCGTTGCGGTCGACCGGGCCGGGTCTGCCTGGGGCGCCACCGGGTTGCCCGATCGGGTGCGTTCCGCGTTGCGGGACGAGTTCCGCAGCGACCCGTCCACGGCGGCGTCGACCCTGGCGGCGCTGGAGGAGTTCGGTCGTGGGGCGCGGACGGGTGAGGAGTTGGTGGCTTCTCTGTCCGAGCGGGGGCGTGAGTTCCTGGCGAACGGGACTCCGCTCGTGCAGTGGGTCCGGGTGCCCGCATGGTTGGTGGGGGAGGGCCAGCAGGGTCGGTTCCGGCCGGTGGCGGGCAGGGACGACGTCGTGGAGTGGGAGGTCCAGGCCCTGCTGGGGCGGGAGGCGTGGGCGGCGTCGACCGCGGCCGAGCCTCCGGGGGCGGCGGTGCGTCTTCTGGACGCCGGTTTCGAGTTGGCCCTGCATGACCTGGCGTTCGCGCTGTCCGCGGCCGAGGAGGCCCCGCGGGTCTACCGGCAGGCCCATGAGGACCTGCTGCGCGCTCTGCCGGGCGAGCAGGTGCGTGGTCTGGGGGCCGCAGGGCAGGGTGGCGCCCGCAACCAGAGGTTCCCCGGACTCCCCCTGCAGTTCGCCTCCGGGCAGGCCGGGGGTGCGCAGGCCCTGACCGGACCCGCGGCCGTCAATCTGGGTCAGATTTTCCGAGAGCTCGGGTTCGACCACCACGGGAATGGCAACGACCTGAGTGATTTCTCGCCGGAGTTCTGGGCCGGTCTGCTCGGGAGGCCCGAATTCCTCCTGAGGTCCCTCATCAACGCGGCCGGCCTGGTGGGGCCGCTGCACGATCTCGCGGGAAGGCTCGGGAGAGATGCCGACTCCCGGGAGGTGTTCAGGAATCTGGAAAATGCGCTCCGAGAGCGCGGACTCGATGCCTTCGCGGTGGCCCACGACCTGCGTTTCCTCGCGGGAGAGATCGGGGTCAACCTGTTCGCGACGGACCCGGCCCGCCTGTTGCGGGGCCTGCAGACCGCGCGCGAGTTGGGTGTTGTCGCGCGAGAGTTCGGGGTCGCTGCCGAGACGGTGGCGAACGACCTGCAGAATCTCGCGCGGGATCTCGGGGTCGACCCGCTCGCGGTGGATCCGGCGTTCATGGCGCGTCGGATGCGCGGCCTCTATGTGGTGCCGGATCTGGCGCGGGAGTTCGGGATCGCTGCCGAGACGGTGGC
>DASTGO010000533.1:0-3777 GCA_035719045.1 Kineosporiaceae bacterium
CCCACGGCCTGCAGGTCGGGGACCGGATCGAGTACGGCGGGAAGTTCCGGCGGGAGCCCGGGACAGGTATCAGCGCCACGGTGCAGTCGATGGGCCCCCGGGGGACGTGGATCCTCCCCGAGGGCTCCGACGAGCCGCGCATGCTCGGCGGTCCCGCCGCGAGGTTCTGGGCCCGGAAGCTGCCCGCGGAGGCCTCGGCGGTGGAGGACCGGATCGCCCTCGACCCGGAGCAGGTCGCGGAAGACCTGGCGGCGGTCACCCCCACCGAGGAGGCACCCTCGGCCGTCGAGGTCCCCGCGGACGTGGCGCGGAAGGTCCGCAGCGACTACGAGCTGATGCAGATGCTCACGAGGGCGCACTACGACGGGTCCGCGGTGGTCGCCAGTTCGGACAAGCGGAGTGCGCGGGCCGCCGAGTACGCCGACGGCGCGGGCCTGGTCACGCTAGACCGCACCCAGGACGGCGTCTGGGTCGCCCGGCTCACCGCCCTGGGTGAGGAGGCGATCCGGTGGAACGTGGACCGGATCGAGGCCGACGCGAAGAACGCCGAGAACGTGGTGCCCGGTGATGTCGTCGAGCCCCCGGGGTACAACGGGGATCGGGTGCAGGTCCTCGACGTCGTCGATGACGGGGACGTCGTGCACGTCCGCGGCCGGTTCCTCACCGGATCCCGGTTCGGGACGCCGGTCACGCTCGACTGGCACCTGAACGGGCGTCGCGGCGGCTGGCCCACGATCCGGGTGTCCAAGGACCCGGGGAACGCGGACCTGATCGCCAAGCTGGACGGGGCGGCACCCGAGTACCGGGAGGCCCTGGCCGCGGTCGAGAAGATCGACGCCAGGGGTCGGGTGCGCCCGTACTTCCACGACGCCGTCCGCTCGATCCGGGACGCGATCGACGATGGCCTTGACCCGGCCGACGTGCTGCCGGGGATCGCCGCCGACCTGCGCCGGATGGCCGACGAGGCGGAGCAGCGCAAGGCTGACCCCGTCGGCGTGGCGGGCGTGCGGGAGATGGCGGACACCCTCGACTGGATCGCCCCGGCACGGGAGGTCCCCTCCGCGGACTCCGCCCCGGAGGCACCGGCCGTCCCCGAGGCGACGGCACCGGATCCGGTGCGGCAGTCCGCCGGCAAGTACGCCGGATGGTTCTCGTCGGGCAACGACGCGAAGATCGCCGCGGCGGTCACCTCCTTCAACGGGTGGAACGCCGACGACCGCAGCAAGCTGCGCCGCGAACTGCAGATGCTCGGCGTCGACGCTCCGGCCGGATACGAGTGGGGCGACGAGGCCCGGATCGTCCCGGCGGCTGTCGAACCGGAGCCCCGGCCCGAGCCCGCCGCGGCGCCCGACGTCACCCCCCAGGTGGATGTCACCCCGGACGCGACTCCGGAACCGGACGGCGGCGAGGACTCCCCGGCGCCGAACGAGGGACGCGACACGAGGGACGAGCCCGGCCGGAGCAGGGAAGGCGAGGACACCAGCGGGCGCGGTGGCCTTCACCGGCCGAACCACCACAACGTGCCGGGGAACCTCAACGGCGGCAACGGCGGGAACCTCCTGCACGGCCTCCCCGGCGGTGGCCTGCCGGGCGGCAAGAAGCCGAAGGCCGGGCGGACGCCCGCCCCCGCGAAGACTCCCGTCCCGCACGGCGGCGGGTCCCCGAAGGCGAAGCCGCTCGCGCATCCCCCGCACGTGCAGAGCCCCGGCGAGCCCGGGTTCCCGGCAGCCCAGCCGGCCAACCCCGGCGAGGGGGTGGCCGGGCACACCGTCGAACAGCTCGACGCGATGACCTGGGACCAGCTGCGAGACCTCGTCGGCCAGGTCCCGGACAGGCATCTCGACGCCCTGTTCGAGTACATGGACTCCCGGGACACGGCAGAGCAGCAGGCCCGCTCCACCGAGCCGCCCGCGGCGGGTCAGCCCGCCGTCAACCTCCCCGCCGTCAACCTCCCCGACGGGACCTCGGCCGGGGCTGGGGCCGGGACCGTTGGTGCCGCTCTTGCCGCGGGTGGGTACACGGCAGGTTCCGGCGGGTGGAGGAAGAAGACCCGCACCGAGCTCGGCTCCGAAGTGCAAGGCCTCAACGGGTCGGTGCTCGATGCCCTGCTGGCCCGTCACCCCCACCCGGGCCGCGTCGACGACGTCCACGCTGTCTCCGCCATGCTGCCACCCGCCGCCTCCCGTCGCCTCCTGCGCGGCGAGGCGATCCCGCTGCGGCACTTCCTGCACTGGGGTGCCGAGCAGCCGGCGCAGCGGCGTGCCGTGAACCCGGCGCTGCGGGAGGAGGACACCCTCCACCTGTTCGGGCTCACCCTGCCCGAAATGGCAGCGGCAGCCCGCCACGGGAAGACGTGGCGGATCCCCGGTTCGATCACTATGGCCGACTACGTGGCCGCCTACGAGGCGTCCCGGGACCCGCGGCATGTGGACCCCGGGATGCTGGGCGACTACTCCCCCTCGGGTGACACCCGCGTGGAGCCGGGCCGGGCCGACGCGGGAGGAGCACCTGCTGGCGCTACCCACTCCGACTCGGGGGCTGCCTCCCCGGCGGCGCCGATCGCGGACGTGGCCCCCGGCCAGCCGGACGGCCAGCAGGTCACCCCGGCCGCGCCGCTGTGGGATGCGGGCGCCCGCGCTGACGCGTTCGGGCGGGCCGTCGACGGCTGGGCCGACCTCGCGGCCACGCACGTCCGTCCCGGCGACCTGATCCGCGGAGGGTCCGGCGGCGACGCGATGCGGGAAGTGCTCGACGTGACCCGCGGGGAACGCGACGGCCTCCCCGGCGTGCAGGTCGACACCAGGGACGGGGCGCGGACGGTCAGCGAGTTCTACGCGGACGGCTCCCCGAAGCAGGTCACCGTGAACACCGCGGTTGGTCGGGCCCTCGACCGGGGCATCGTCGACGCGTCCGTGCCCACCTCCCCCGCCTTGACCCGGACGGGCCGGTTCGTCCCGGCCGGGAACCCGCAGGACATCACCCCCTTGGGGGCGGAGGGGCGGTTCTCGCCCGAGCAGGTCGCGGACGTCATCCGGCACGCTGCGGGTGGGGCCACGTTCACGGTGACGACCGTGGACGGCCGGACCCTGTCCGGGCATCTGGCGCGGGCGTTCGACGGGCACGACGTCGCCGTGGTGAACGGGAAGACGCGGGTCACGCTCGACCCCGCGGACGTGACCGGCATCCGTGTCCTGTCCGGGATCGTGGACGTTCGGGGCCCGGCCGGATCCGCCGACATGATCCCGGCCGGCGGCCGGGTCGCGGCCCGGGTCGGGAGGATCGACCGGGTCGGCGAGCTGGTCAGGGACGCCGCCGGGCTCCACATCCTCGACGACGGCGGCCGCAGGCACGACCTTCCCGAAGGCACCCCGGTGGCGCCCGTGTTCGAGCATGCGGGGGCAGCCGACAGGCAGGTCGGTGGGCAGGCCCCCGGCGTGTGGTCGACGTCCCCGACGGGCGCTGTGGTCGCAGGGTCCCCCGGGGAGTGGTCGGCCGCGGTGATCCCGCTGGGCGATCAGGGCGCCCACTGGCGGCTCGACGGGCCCACCGGGGCCGCAACCGGGCGCGCCGGGAGCGTCACCGAGGCAAAGGCGGAGGTTGGCCGGCGGATCGCCGACGCGGCGAAGGCGGGGCACGTCACCTTCCTGGCCCGCGACGAGCCGGGCCGTGCAGGCGTGGACGCCCCGAAGGAGGCGCCCGCCCCGATCGGTGGCCGCGGCGCAGAGTGGGCGCCCGCGACTTCCATCACGATCGGGGATCAGGCGAGGGTGACCGGCT
>DASTGO010000534.1:0-8248 GCA_035719045.1 Kineosporiaceae bacterium
CGGGGGTGAAGAAGCGGCCTGGCCTGATCGTCATGTCCGAGGGGGTGATGAGGCCGCTGCGGTGGTGGATGCGCGAGCGGGTGGGCCAGTCGGTTGCGGGGTCCTTGGTGACCACTGCGAGGCGGGCGAAGGCCTCGACCCTGGCGTCGACTCGGCGGTGTCGGAGGAGACGCAGGGAGTGAGTGGCTCCCCTCTCCGCGGCGAGGGCCACCCCGATGGTGGCGAGCCAGCCGGCGGGCGCGCTCCATCCGATCACCGCGCATCCGAGGGAGGGCCCACCGAACAAGAGCGCGCGTCCGACGGCCGTGCGCGTTGTGGCGCGCGGGTCGGGGCGCGCCGGAACGAGGTAGGCGCCCCCCGCGTAGTGCGCGCCCGTGTGCGCGTCCTCGGGATCGTTCCTTCCGGGGGCGCGCGTGCGTGCCGCGCTGTTGCGTGCCATGTTCTCCTCCGTGCTCTTGCGGTCGTGGCAGGCGATGCAGAGCGCCTGCCGGTTCGATAGGTCGTTCCACTCGTGAAGGCGCGCGATGTCCAGGGGGACGATGTGGTCGTCGCGCAGCTCGTCGGCCTCGAAGGGGCCCTCCCCGCAGGCCCGGCAGATGAAGCCGTCGCGTTCGAAGATTTCGAGGCGGCCGGGGTGGTTGCGGTTCGCGTCCTTCCAGGCTGTTAGGCATGCCTTATGCCATCGGCGGCCGGGGGTGCAGGGTCCGTCTCCGAGTCGGCACATGCCGACGGGGAGGGTGGAGCCCGGCATGGTGGGGTGCCGGATTTCGTCGGTCGTAGCCACGTTAGCCAGAGTACGCGAAATGCGTTACGCGTGACGCATTTCCTGGCGCACTTCTGGTCGTTCGCGTCGCCGCCGACCGGCGGGGCCCGCACCCCGGCCAGGGCCACCGGCAGGGCCGAGTCGATCCCCGTGCTGTTCGGTGCGACACGCCGAGTGACCAGGAGTGATCACCTGGGTCGTTGGGGCGGGGGGTACGCTTGCGCGCGACTCGCCAGCGAAGCCAGAGGCCGCGCAAGCGGGGTCCCCGGACCATGCGGGCCGGAGGACACGCGGGGTTACCGGCGAGGCGCTGCGGACGTGGATGGGTAGCGATCCGCCCGTCGGGCGCCTGCCGTGAGGTGTGGCCTGAGACGGTGAGTGGCAGCTGACAACGCTCCTCTTCCCGTCCTTGTCTTGACGCAGAGAAGGCCCCGTCCCGGATATCCCCCGGGGCGGGGCCTTCGCCGTTCCTGTGACCGTCAGGCGGGGACACCGTCCAGGTCGGGTTCGTCGGTCAGTTCTTCGTCGGCCGCTTGGTCCTCGACGGCATCGCTCGGGCCGCCCTCCTCCACGTACCAGGCGTTGACCCACTTCCGGACTGTCGCCGCATGGGCGGTCAGACCGAGGGTCCTCTTGATGTCGGCAGCTACCGGCTTCACGGTTGGGTTGGCGGCGAGCATGGCGTCGAACGCGGCGCGGGCGCGTTCCCGTTCACCCGGGACCGAGTCGGGGCGCGCATCGGCCAGCGCGTCGGCGCGCTCCGGAATGGGACCCGTGATCGCGCGAGGGGCGTGAGCTTGCGCGTCTTCGAGAACGGGTGGCGCGCTGTCGTGGCGCGCGGGTGGCGAGGTGACGCTTGCCGTGATGGTGGGTGCTGGTGCGGAACGGCGCGCGTCGGCACGTCGGGCCCGCGTTCCGTCGGCGCGCGCATCAGTGCGCGTCCCGGCGCGCGTCTCGGGCGCGCGTTGGACGACGAGGGCGACCAGCGCGCACATGGTCTCGTCCGCGGTCATCTGCTGCCCCGGCTCGGTGAGTCCGATCACCGTGGTGACTTCAGCGGGGGCGATGACTCCACGCCACATGTAGCCGGCGGCCTTCCGGCGGATGCGCCACGCGTTCCACCGGGAGGTGCCTTCCGTGTAGACGATCTTGATGCGGAGACCTGTGATGGCAGCTCGGATCAATTCGACTTCGGCCAGGCTTGTCACGTACGAGGGGCATGCGGTCCGGTACATGCGGATCTTGGTGCGGAAGCTGGTCACCGGGGACATGAGCCACAGGAAGACGGGGATCCGGTCGTGAGGGGCGTCGTGGTCCGTGCGGTAGTCGGCAATGGCGTCGTGGGCCAGCAGTTCGACGAGGGCGGCCCACGCCACGGGTGCGACGACGTGAACACTGGCGGCCCGCCAGTCCCATTCCCGGCCCTGATCGGCGGTCAGGTTAAGCCAGATCGTTAACGCGATACCGGCATGGGCGGTCAGCCTGTAGGCGATGATCCGCCGGGCCCGATACACCCCCGCGATGAACCGGAGGGTGGCTCCCAGTACGACGGCGTCCACCAGGAAGGGGAACGTCCAGGCCAGGTCCGGGTCAATGTAGCGGGCGGCGTACCTGCGCAGGTTGTCGTAGGAGGTGACGGCTCCGACGACTGCGACGACCATGAGGATGAGCAGGCCGAGGCCACCCACCGTGGCGGCGATGACCTGCTTCCGGTCGAACTTGAAGCGGGACTGGCGCTTCTCCCCGGACTCGGACGCCTTGGGATCGGAATCCTTGGATTCGAGCTCCCCGGGCTCGGGCACGGACCGTTCTGGACGGTTCCTTCGACGAAGCATCCCCATGGGGGTCTCCCTTGTTCGGTATGGCCCCGGTCGCTCCCCGGGGTGGTGCTCGTACCTGCTGGTCTACTCGGTACCGGATCGCTGCTGGCGGAGATGCGCGGACTGCTCCTGGACGGCGAGCCGGACGGTTCCTTCGCTGATCCCACCGATGCGGCGGGCGGTCTCCCTGTGACCGAGTTCAGCGACGGTGGCGAACCGTGCCCGCAGTTCGGCGGTGCGCACTCCCCTCGCCTTCCGCAATGCCTCCTCCGCGCGTTCGACGTCGCGCTGGGCGGCGCGCAGCGCGGCAATGTCGACATCGTGCCGTGCAACAGTCCCGGCGTCCCATTCGTAGTCGGCCACACTCGCAGGGTAGTCGGGGGCGGCCGTAGGGGTGGGCTGGTCGGGGCGGGACGGGGTGTCCACGGAGGCCTCCAAGGCGACGATTCCGGTCACAGATTCACGCCGTGATCGGTCATGAACCTTGCGGGGTCGACCGCGGTTTCCCCGCGCTCGACTTGGTAGTGCAGGTGGGGGCCGGTTGAGCCCCCGGTGGAGCCCACTGCGCCGATCGTCTGGCCGGTGGTGACTTGCTGGTTGGGGTTGACGTCGATCTTGGAGAGGTGGCCGTAGAGGGTGCGGGTGCCGTCCGGGTGTTCGATAGTGACGAGGAGCCCGAATCCGCTGGTCATGGACCCGGATACCCCGGCGAACACGACGGTCCCCCTGGATGCAGCCCGCACAGGTGTTCCTGTCGGCGCGGCGAGGTCCTGCCCGGAGTGCATCCGGTACTGCCCGTAGATGGGGTGCCATCGGACACCGAACGGGCTGGATTTGGTGTAGGTGCCGGCCGGAAGAGGGTTCGTCCAGGTCCCGGCCTGCCGGGTTGGAGTGGTGCAGGTGGTGACTGTGGATCCGACGACCTGGGAGACGACCGATCCGGCGAGCCCTTCCCACTTCGCGTAGGCCGTGGGGAACGCGGACCGCTGGACCGCCTGGGCCGCGTACGTCACGGCCATGTCCTGCCATCCGTGCGCAGACAGCAGGCCGGGCGTGCCGGGGGCGGCGCCACCGTTGAGGAACATGCGGGTGGCGGCCGCCGGGTTCATGCGGTCGGCCAGCGGCCCCCACGGTGCCCGCTGCTGGAACAGGCCTCGGCTGTCCGGGCCGACCGCGTCGCCGTACCCGATGTTGCGGAGGGTGGATTCCTGCATGGAGGTGGCGACGGCGATGACAGCGGCGTGTCGAGCTGCCTGCTCGCCGAGCAGGGGGGTGACCACTTCCAGGGTGGTGGCGACGATGATGCGGGCGTTGCCTGACTGCTCCGTGGTCAGGGTTGCGACCTTCCCCTCCCCCTGCGTGGTGCAGGTGGACGAGGCGACCGCGAGGGTGCTGGTGTTCCCGCTGGAGGAGCCGAGGGCGGTGACAATGACGAGCCCGCCGAAGGCCCCCGCAGCGATCACGGGGAGACCTACGACGATGGCGGCCGCGCCGAGCTTGTTCACGGAGCTGTGCCCTCCGCGAGGTCAGTGACGAGCCACTGCTGTCCATCGAAGGTGACGATGACGATGAGGTGGGACCCGTTGGTGAGGGTGACGTCGGCTGTTCCGCTGGTGGCGGTGATATTGGTGACGGTCGCGCTGCCCCAGCGGGCGTCAGGGATGGCCTCCCGGTTGGTGGCGTTCATTGCCGGGTCGAGGATGGGTGAGGCCCACACGTGGATGGATGCCAGCCACCGGTCGGTGGGGGTGGTCCGCCCGGACAGCCAGGCGTCGATGAAACCTTTCGCGGTGTAGATGATGTTCGGCTTGTTGTCCGGCACGCGGGTGTCGGTGGGGGCTCCGCCGTCGTCGTCGAGGGGCGTGTGGGATGCGGTGGGCTCGGCGTTGCCCGGGACAGCGGTTTGCGGGGTTCCGGCAGGTGAGGTGAGTGCGGCGATTGCGGCCATGAGGATCACGGCCGCTACTGCGGCGAGCACGGCCATGAACCGGGCCCGGGACCACAGGAGCCACTGGAGGGGGTTCATCGCTTGCCCCCGTCCTGCCCCGGCCGGTAGACGACCCAGGCGCCGTCACCGGTCGTAGGGGCAACGTCCGTGCTGGGAGCCTGGTTGGGCCGGTACACGGAGGGCAGTTCGACGTCGTCGGTCTCGACGCCTGGCCCGGAGCCGATCGCCCGCGCGGTGGGTGACTGTGCGACAGGGGTCGCATGCCGGCGGCCGGGCACCGGCTGGGGGCCGGAGATGTCGGAGTCGACGACGGTCGCTGTGACCGTGACGGATCCCGCGGGTGAGTTGATCGGGGACGCAGGGGCGGGCGGGTGGATCGTGGCCGGGGCCGGGGCCGGGGTCGTGTGGGTGGGGACGGATGCTTCCGGTGCGGGTTTGGCGGTGGTGGAGGTGTTGGCGGTGGTGTGCGCGGTTGCGGCGCGGGCAGCTGCTGCTGCGGCGGCGGCAGTGCCCCCGGACGCCGCGCTGGCGACGTAGCCGGCAACGCCTCCCTGGATGGCTGCGCGGGCGATGCCGCGGATCGGTCCAGGCTCCCCAGGGTCAGGGAACTTGAAGGCGGGTTTCTTGGGCGACTGGCTGCCCGTGGCGCCGTTGCGGCCTCGTCCGGCTTCGTCCCATCCCTCCTTGAAGGACTTCGCGGTGAGTTTCCCTCCGCGACGGGCGAGGTCCACGGACCGCTTGATCCGCTGCCACGGCCTCAGGAACTTGATCATGAAGGTTTCGGCGACGGCGAGCACCAGGAACACGGCGACCGGGTTGGCGCCCGTCTCTGGTCCGATGATTGCCCCCACCGCCGTGATCCACACGAGGGTGACGGCGCCGAAGGTGGCGGCGTTGAGGATCCCTCCGACGGCGATGTCAACGGCCCGCGTGAACACGCTCCGGAACCGCGGGATGACGGCCAGGACTGCGATCAAGGGGAGAATCCACAGGGCCAGCCGGAACACGGTGACCCCCCATATGAGCAGGAGGCTCGCCACGATCACGAACGGTGCGATGGCCGCGAGCCCCAGCCAGCCGAGCAGGGTGTACGCCCACCGGTTGAAGTTCCGGTGCCCGGCCAGGTACTCGTATGCGGCGGGGTCTTCGGACTGCACTGCGGCTGCGGCCGCCTTGTAGGCGTTCTGCTTCTGCTCGACCAGAGGGGCAGCCTTCGACGGGTCCGCGATGATCGCGTCGACCTCGGCGCGGGTGAACGCGGATGCCCTCCACAGTTCCGGCCCGTACTTCTTGGCAGCCGGGCTGTCCGTGCGGCCGAACTGTCCCGCCAGCCACGTTTCGTACACGATGGCGTGCTGCACGGAGGCGCCCAGGTTGTCTCCAGCCGATTCGGCGCCGGCCGAGCCGGGGGCGATCTGCGCGGTCGCCTGCGATGCGACGTTGAGGACCTGGGTGAGGCCCTGGTCGACGAGCGGGCCAAGGGAGAACGCCCAGGCGAGTGCTCCCGTGGCCGCCACCGTGATCATGAATGCCCATCCGGCGTGCTCGGCGGCCTGCCGGGTGGTGTCTCGGCGGACCCGCCACAGGATCAGTAGGCCGGTAGCGATGATGCTGTAGCCGATCAGCGACGGGTACAGGTACCCGCCGAACGCAGACCGCATGACCTTGCCGACCGGGTCGAGGACACCGGTGATGCGCTGCGGCTCGAACCCGTACCGGGTCACCCCGACTGTGAGGGAGGAGACGGCGGTGAGGGTCTGCAGGCTTCCGTCGGCCATCACGCCCCACGCGGAGTCGCCCATGTCGCGGGCGGCGTCCGGGCCGCAGCCGAGGTCATAGTTGCGCCATTGGGCGCCCGCCCAGTGGTACTCCTCGTAGACCGTGCTGGTGGGGGGGTTACCCCACGGGTCCCCGTTGCGGGGGTTCTGCGGGCCGCTGTCGAGGACGGACGTCAGGCCCGCCGACGGGACCTCCGGGGTCGGAGGGTTCTTGCAGTCCGGCAGGCCCAGCACAGAGTGGTTCGTCGTGGTGGTGGCCGGCGCGGAAGCTGCCGGGAGCAGGACGGCGGCACCGGCCAGGGCCGTGGCGACGGCGGCGCGTGCGAAGCGGTTCACGCGAACACCTCCTGGGCGTTGAAGGTGGTGCCGGTGGTGGCACCGTGGGGGGTGGTGTTGAGGACGGCTGCGAGTTCGGGCCGGTGATTTAAGGCGACCTGCACGAGCTGCGGGGGATTCGTCCAGTCGCGTAGTAGGAACTGGCCGGCGGACAGGCCGGTGAGCATCGCCTCGTAGCCGAGCCCGACGGGGACCTTGGCGAGATGGAGTGCGGCCGCCGCTGAGGCGTCGCTGTCCATGCGGCCGATGAACATGGCGCCGATGAGGTTGCCGATCTCCTCGGAGATGGGGAGGAAGTCCCTGGGGTTCTGGCTGCCGATGAGGAAGGCCGCGTTCCACTTCCGGCTGTCCCGGGCGCCGCGGTCCATGAAGTGGCCGAGGCTCGCGTCTCCGCGGCCGGTTAACGCTCCCTCGTCGACCCCGATCAGCTTCGGTTCCCGGTCGCCGTACATGGTGCGGGCAGCGAGCCGGGCGGCCAGGTGGAGGACGGGGGCGGCCATCTGCTCCGCCCACGTCCAGTACTCGCGCCGGGATCCGGGGGCCGGCGGAGTGAGCCCTGGTGTGGTGATGACGGTGAGTAGGGCGTCGCCGGTCACGCCGGACGAGTCCTGGTTGGTCGCCGGGAAGATCAGGGACGCTCCCCGCTGCTCGGAGGCGTCGCGGAGGATCTGCGCGACCGCCTTCCCGTGTTCCCCTTCCTGCTCCAGCAGGCTGATCACGTCCCAGGGGGTTGCCCCGAGGTGGGACGGGGCGTTGGCGACTGCGCTGCGGAGGACCGCGATGGTGGTTCCGCCGTTCGGCCCGGAGATCATGGCGCCGGGCAGGAGCATCGTGAGGGCGTCGATCGTCAGCTCGCGGCGTTCCGCGGCGGCGGCCGCGAAGTCCTGGTTGTACTCGGTGTCCCCGTCCTCGCCGTCGCTGTACTGACTGCGCTGCGGGTTCGGGATGAGCGTGTACGGGTTGAGGGTGCCGGGACGTGCGCTGGTGAGGTTCACGACGCGGGCGTCACGCCGCAGGTGGGTGAGGGTGGCGAGTTGGGCGAGTGGCCCGGACGGGTCGAGCAGGACGACCTTGCGGCCCAGCCGGGCGGCCTGCTCGGCGAGGATCCCCGTCAGGGCGGACTTTCCGGACCCGAGGCCACCGCAGGTGAGGATCAGGCCGGACCGCTCATGCTCAGGGCCGAACGCGGGGTCGAACAGGACGGCGGACCGGCCAGTGGCGAACGTCGATCCCAGCATGGGCCCGGACGGGGTGCCGACGCGGGTCGCGGCGTTCGGGACCGCTGTCGCCGCGAACGGGGCGGGCATCCACCGCTCCGTGCCCGGCAGGGCGATCGGGGCTGTCGGGACGAATTCGGACAGGAGCGCTGCCTGCCCGTGTGTGTGGGTCCACCCGATCCGTTGGTCGCGGGCGTAGGCGGCCGTGAACGCCTGGACGCGGCGCCGGACCTCCTCCGCGGTGACTCCGGTGATGGCGGCCCGGACCGGGCCGATCAGCCGGCACGCCACCTCGCGGCTTCCGGATCGGGCCTCGTCCTCACCGCGGCGTGCTACCTCGAGTGCGCGGGAGACCTCGGCGGGCGGTTCCTCGTCGTGCTCCCAGT
>DASTGO010000535.1:0-3030 GCA_035719045.1 Kineosporiaceae bacterium
GACCACCGACCTTCGGCTCGATGACCCTGTCGTGGTGCGGGTCCGGCTCCCCGAAAGCGGTTCCGGCCGCCATCACCGCCCCGAGCACGACCGAGAGGACCGCCGCCAGCCCTGCCGAAGCCACCCGGTGCCGGGAACGTCGTGACAACCTCTCCTGGAACATCTCTCCTCCGCCGCCGGCCCGGTGTCAGCCGCCTGGTGTGATCACGATGGGCCGGTACAGGTCCTCAACGGACAACAGACCGGAACGCCCCCAACCCTCGATGAGAGCCCGGTAGGACCCTCGATCGGTCGGCAGCGACACCTCCGCCGACCACGAACAGCCCCCGGCCTGACCTGACAGCCGTCCGGGGCCGAGCTCCACACTCGTGATGAGAGCCCCCGAACCGTCGACGACACGAACCACCTCGCCCGCCGCGAGCTCGGCGTACGCCCCCGTCCCCACACAGCCATCGACCCCGCTGGCCCCGCTCGCCGTGCTCGCGTCGGGGGGCGCGGCGACGACGACCATCGTGCGCTGGACCGCGCTCGAGGCGTACGTCTCGGTGGTGGTCATCGGCGTGATGCTCGTCGAGGCGGCCGACCTCAAGGGAAGCGGCGACGTGAAAGGCGCCGACGAACCGCCTGAACCGCCGCAGGCCCCCAGCACCAGCACCACCCCGGCCGCCCCAGCAGCCAACACTGCCCTCATCGTCCTCCACCCCGTGCGGCCCCCGATCACGGGAGCCCTCCCCTCTTGCCAGTCAAACAGACTCAGCGGTCGGCGCCGTCGCTTTGTGCCACACGAGACATCGGGCCGGTCGCCGCCCGGTCACTGGAAGATGACGTCGACGAAGTAGTTCGATGCGTTGTAGCTGTTGGTCGGGAGGGCCGGCCCGGTCCCATAGAGGTAGAGGCCGTTGGGCGCCGTGCTGGTGCTCGCGGGTGCGGTGAGCGGGCTGCGGGAGAACGCGGTGGTGAAGAACGAGGAGCTGACCGAGTACCGGCCGTTCGGCGCGTGGTAGGACACGATGTAGGTCGTGTTCGCCGTGATCGGCACCGGCTCGGCCAGCTTCACGCTCTGCCACCCGCTGGCCGACTCGTTGATGACCACCCCGGCACCGATCCGGTCACCGTTGGTGGCCCACACACTCACCTCGTGCACCCCGGTGTTGAGCGAGCCCTTGTAGAACTTCACCCCGACCACCGTGCCGTTACGGCTGGCCCGGAACCGCATCCCCAGCTCCACCGAGCGGGTGTCGGCCTGGCTGGCCACCTTCGGCGTCCACAACGCCCCCGGCGCCGTGAACAGGCTGCACGGGCACGCCGTGCCCGCCCCCGCGGTCACCACGTTCGAGACCGCCACCGCACCGAGGTTGCCCGAGTCATCCACCGCCCGCGTCCGGATCCGGTACGAGGTGCTCACCGGCGTCGTCATCGTGTACGTCCACGACTCACGCCCCGTCGTCGCCGGGTGCCACGAGGTGCCGCCATCGATCGAGATCTCCACCCCCGCCACACGCCCACCGACATCAGCGGCGGCCCCCGCGATCGTCACGTTCACCCCACCGGCGACCGAGGTCGAGGCCGAGGTCAGACGCGTCGTCGGCCCCGTCACATCCGTGCTCCGGCTGGCCACCGCCACCCCGTCCGGCGTGCCCGGCTGAGCACCCATGTCCGCGAACAGGTTCACCGTCGCCTGCTGCATCGTCGGGCTCGCCGGCGTCCCCGGGTGGTCATGCTCGGCATCCAGACCCCACGACCACTGGATCGTGCCCGCCGAGAACACCAACGCCCCACTCGGCGCCCGGTACTCCGTCACGTGATGGTTCAGGGTCGCCGTCGCATAGGTGCTCCCGTAGTCGAGCAGCATCCGGCTGTCGCTGTGGACCGAGGTCTCCGACAGGCGGAAGAGGCCGGCCGGGCGGAAACCGTTGTCGGGGTCGACGTCCCACTCGTAGCCCAGCACGCCGACCGGCAGCGACAGCGTTGCTCCCGCCGCCAAGGTGGCGGCGGCGGTGTTGCGCCACAGTCGCAGAGCACCGTAGGCCTGAGGGATGCGGATGGCGTAGTTCTCCGACCACGTACCGTTGGCGCGGAAGATCGTGCCGCTCGTGTTGTTCTCCGGCCTACCGTTCGCGTTGGCGGGGAAGCGCGTGTCGCGGAAGGTTCCCGTCCACAGACCGGAGAAGAACTGCTGGTTGTCGTGGGTGTCCTTGTAGCAGGTCATGGTCCGGCCGGCGGTGTCACTGCCATCGACACTGGCCTCCCACCGGTGCTGCCAGAACATCTCGTTCCCACTGAAGAACGCCAGGTTCATCCCCCGGTCCCGCGCCGCCTCCACATTGGCCCGCTGCTGCGCCGTCCAGTACTCGTCATGCCCCACCGACACGAACGTCGAGTGGTTCACCAGCACCTGCGGACGCAACGCCGTGTCCACCCCCGCCACATAGCTCACGCTGTACCCGTTGCGCTCCAACCACCGGATCATCGGGAACTCCGCCCCGAACAGGTAGTTCTCCGGACGGTTGTTGCGCGTCGTGAACGGCCGGTTGTAGCTCACCTTGTACGCCCGACCCGTCGGCCCGCTGTACAACGAGGCCCGCTCCGCCGTGTTGTACGCCTGCCACGTCGTGTCCGAGGTCTGCACCACCAGATCCGTGGCCCGCTCGTCATCACGCACCACGAACGGGATCTGCCCCATCGCCCCCGTGTCCGCCCGCTTCAGCACCGCCAGATACACCCCCGAGGTCGCCGACGCCGGCACCACCCAGCTCGCCGACACCCCCCACGTGCCACAGTCGACCAGGTCCGTCCACGGCTGGAACACGCACGCGGGCTGGATCTGCGGCAACGTCGCGCTCGGCCTCACCGACGCGATGTGCCGCGCCCCCAGACCCTGGTAGTAGCCCAACCGGTAGATCTCCACCGCGTAGTCACTGGCATCGGTGCGGATCTTGAAGTCCACCTGCTGCCCGTGATCCACACTCATCTGCGTCGCGAACCCCGCGATCGTCCCATCCCCGGCATCCCGCGTCGGGATGTCCCACT
>DASTGO010000536.1:0-8072 GCA_035719045.1 Kineosporiaceae bacterium
CTCCGGCGCGATCTGCATCAACTCCTGGCCGGCCGCCAGCCACAACTGCGCCAGATCATTGATCTCGTCCTCGTCCACCGCCGGCCACCCGTCACCGGTCAGGACATGGAACATCTCCGCAGCCCACGGCGGAACCTCAAGTCCCACAACCCACCACCGACCTGAGCGAGCCCGATGCCGGAGGACGTGTGGTCGCCAGAAACGCCGGGCGGCCGTGCAGGCGAAGCGCTCAGTGCCTCGGGCCTCCCCCAGGCACTCCACCAGACCGTCTCCGGAATCTGGCCGCCTTGCCACGTCCCCCACCGACCCGGTGCGATCATGATGGCAACTGGACCCGAGCGGCGCGTTAAAAGTACCCCAAACCGCTTGAGCTACAGGCGATTGACGATGAGGGAGAACCCGCGACCTTCACCGGCCCCCCAACGCACGACCTCCCCGTCATCGGACTGGAGGCCGATGAAGGGGAGGTTCGCGGGAGGGATCTGGCTCAGTGCGGGAAGTTCCACTTCCGGGCGCTGGCGTAGCGGTGGGCCACGTCGTTCCAGTTGACGATGTCCCAGAGCTTCTTCACCCAGTCCGCGCGGACGTTCTTGTACTGCAGGTAGTACGCGTGCTCCCAGGCATCGAACACCAGCAGCGGGATGGTGCCGAACCCGACGTTCCCCTGGTGGTCATAGATCTGCTCCACCAGCAGGCGCCGGGACATCGGATCGTAGACCAGGGCGCCCCAGCCGGAGCCCTGGACACCCGTGGTCGCCGTGGTGAGCTGGGCCATGAACGCATCGAAGGACCCGAAGGACCCGTTGATCGCGTCGGCCAGGGCCCCGAGGGGGCGGCCCCCTCCGTACGGGCCCAGGTTCATCCAGAAGATCGAGTGCAGCACGTGGCCGGACAGGTTGAACGCCAGCGTCTTCTCCAACCCGACCAGAGCGTCGTAGTTGTTGGCGGCGCGGGCGGCCGCGAGCTTGTCCAGCGTGGTGTTGGCCCCGGTGACATAGGCGGCGTGGTGCTTGTCGTGGTGCAGGTGGAGCACCTCGGCCGTGATCACTCCTTCGAGGGCCGCGTAGCCGTAGGGCAGGTTGGGAAGGACGTAGGTGGCGGGGACGGCAGTGGCGGCGGGAGCAGCGGGGGCAGGAGCGGGCGAGGGGTCGCCTCCCGCCGCCATTGCCGCTGCACCCAGCGCACTGGTGATCCCGACACCACCGGCGGTCGCCAGGAACATCCGGCGATTCCAGGCCATGGTCATGCTGTTCTCCCGAAAGGTGTTCCCCCGTCGGATCAGCGATGAACCGACGAGGTGGGCTGCCGCGGGGACGGGAGCTGACCGCTCGTCATGCCCGGGACAGTGGTGGACACCGGAAAAGTAAGGAGTGCCTGACCAGACGGACAAGGTCGTGGACCTGTCCATTTCCCGCCAGCTCCAGGCCGTGACCTGGACAGGTGAGCCGCGTCACGGTGGGGATCCGCGAACAAAGGGGACAGAACAAGCCCATCCGGCGCAGTGACTGAGGGGATCCCATCAGGCGGACTCAGGCGCCGCCCCCTACGGGATTCCCCCACGCGAGATCCGGACACGCCACGAGGCCCGCCTACGGGACCGGCTTCCCGGTCGGCACCGTTGCCCGGCCACCCATACCGCCCAGACAACCCATACCGCGCAGACCACCCAGACCACCCAAGGGTCGGACGGCACAGATGGGAGGATCGGGGCGTGTCGGGCGAGCGCTGGAACCACAACATCCACTGCCACCGGTTGATCGTCAACGCGGTGCCACGCACTGCACGGTCAGCCCTGGACGTCGGTTGCGGTGAGGGCACTCTGTGCCGGGCATTGCGGGAGCGTGTTCCACACGTCGTGGGCCTCGATGCGGATCCCGGCAGCATCGAGCTCGCAAGGGCGGCTGGGGGTGAGGTCGAGTACGTCCTCGGCGACTTCCTGGCGCACGAGTTCACGCCGCAGTCCTTCGACCTCGTGGCATCGGTGGCGACCCTGCATCACCTCGACGTCGAGGCGGCCCTGGTGCGGATGCGTGATCTTCTCCGCCCGGGTGGCGTGCTGGCCCTCGTCGGCCTGGCCAGACGCAGTCACGCCGACCTGCCCTATGACGTCGCCGGGTTCTTCGCCCACCGGCTGCTGAAGCTGCGCCACGGCTACTGGGAGCACCCGTCGCCGATCACCGACCCGACGATGACGCACCGCGAACTGCGAAAGGTCGTCACGTCCGTACTGCCGGCCGCCCGCTATCGGCGACACATACTCTTCCGCTTCTCCGTGGTCTGGACGAAGCCGTCAGGGGATTGAAACCCCTTGTCTCCCAGGGGTTCGGGCTCCCGCCCAGGCACAGCCGGCCACGGGACCAGCGACGACGCCGGCTGCCAGAACGCCCATCGCCGGGCCCGCCGTGGCCGGGCAGAGGCTCGGCCCGGCGGGATCATGTCATGCGGGCGGCGGGAACAGGGCTGGGGTCAGAGCATCCGTCGGTGCGCGGGACTCTGCCGGTGCGCGACCAGGTACATCGCGGCGGCGCGGTCCGAGAGCGACTCCGGGGTCCGGTACATGCAGGGGTAGGAGCAGACGCCGACCAGACGTCCCGGATCGCTTTCGGTCACCATGCCGATCGCCTGGCCGCTCCAGGCCACCTGGCGCCACGCGAAACCGGGCACGGCCTTCGACCGCTGCAACTCCCCCAGGAAGGGCCTGCCGCGGGGGCGCTGCGACGGGGGGACAGGACGTTCGCCGCTGATGCCGGTCAACGGGACCAACTCCTTCGGACTTCCCTCACGATGTGCTCGTCACCTGCACGACGTGGGCACGTGACCTGCATCACGCGGATCATTTCCTCGCGGACACAGTGCCGGCCCGGTCCCCACCGCGGAGAGGGAGCGAGAACCGGGCCGGACTGTCGGGCGGCCGACTCAGGGGAACGGCCGCCCTACTCTCCACACGACCACTCACCCGCTGCGTCACGTACGGGATCGGCTCCGTCTCGTGGCGCCGCTCACCTCGGTCTCCCCGGACTCGGTGGTGCCGTCCGGTGCGGCATCAGGCGGGCCCGGGCGGCACTGCGGTGGCGGTGGCGGTCGCGATGACGGTGGCGGCGGCGGGGGCGGTCATGGCGGTGGCGGTGGTCGTGGGGGCAGCGGCCAGCATCCGGGCCCGCCGGCGCCGCCACTCCCGCTCGTCGGGGGGCAGCGCGGTGCCCTTGATCACGCCCCAGCTCCAGCCCAGACGGTGGTCGTCCGGCCGACGGCGGACGGGGGTCCCGGCACCGACGGAAGGCACCGCCACCGCGCCGGACGGGGTGGGGACGGCGGCAGGACGCCCGTGCCACGCCCGGCCGGCGCGGTCCGGGCGAACCCCTCCGGGCCGGCCCACCCCGGAGTCCGGCGGGAACTGCACCACCGTCCGCGAGACGTCCACCTGGTCGTGGGTCTGGGTCCGCAGGCCCATCGCCAGGCCCCGGTTGCGCCCGGCCATGCCCCTTTCCCGGGCGAGCAGGGTGCGCGGGCGCCAGTTGTGGTCGGTGCGCAGGACCTCGTTGCGCGCCTGGACCCAGTGCCGGGCCCGCTCCGGCTCGCCGCGCCGGGTGGCCAGTTCGGTGAGGACGCCGTAGACGTCGGCCATCACCCGGGCGACCGGACGGGGTCCGTAGCGGACGATGTAGCCGGCGTACTCGCTCGCCTGGGTCAGCCGGCCGACCGACTCCTCGAACCGTGTCAGGTCGGCGTCGACGAGGTCGTGGCCCAGACTGTCCCGCAACTCGGCCGGGACGTCGGACCGGGAGTCCATCCCCCGGCGGACCCACTCCAGCCGGTTGGCCCGGATCTCGGCGAGCACCGCCCCGGAGTTCATCAGCTCCCGGTCGTACTCGGCGTCCATCTTCTGGCCGGACACCATGACGTCCAGACGCTTGCGCTCCATCCGCTGCCAGAATTCACGGGTCACCGTCCCGGCGGCGGGGGGCAGGCCCATGACGAGCATGTTGGAGGCAGCGAGGGGGGCTGACCCGTCGCTCCACAGCGGCAGGGCGCCCGAGCTGACCGCCGCCCCCACCGAGGCCCGGACCCGCTGGGTCGCCACGGACGCCTGGTCGTCCGGCATCCGCAACTGGCCCTGGGCCTCCCGCCGGGCCTCCACGGTGCGCTCCACGCTCGCCTGCATGGTCACCAGGGGTCCGCCGACCAGGGCCTTCGGCACGATCGCCACCGGCACACCGGCCCGCAGGGTGAGGTCGGCCCCGAGCGTGCGCCGCCTGGCCTCCAGCGGTGCCACCGTGACGTCCGGGTGTTCGGCCAGCAGGAACTCCAGCCGGTCCCGGTAGGGGGTGGCGTGCTCGTCCCGGGCGTCCTGCCAGCCGGCCAGATCCGCCAGCAGCCGGCGCATATGGGTCCGGTGCGCCCCGTCATGCCCGCGCTGCCGCGGCAGCCGCAGCACCACGCCTTCGCCGTTCACCCAGGTCCCCCGCCCGGTCGCCGTGACCGCTGCGCTGAACCGGGCCCGCCGGGACAGCGTGAGGTAGGGACCGGCCGTCACCGAGACACCCGCGGTCCCCGCCGACTGCCGTCCGATCGTCAGCTGCAGCCCAATCGAGGACGGGAACTGCACGTCGAGGTAGGCGTCCTTGCGCACGCCGCCGTCGATCTGGGGCACGACGAAGAAGCTCACCTTCTGGCTGATGTTGTGCAGGAACAGCGGCAGCGCGAGGTTGGCGACGCCGAGGGTGTGCCCCTGGGTCACCCGCAGGTTCTGCCGGATCCCCCACTCCCGCAGCATCGGGTCGAGGAACGCGGCCACGTCCCCGGCGGTCCCGACCGGGCGGTCCGCGGCCGCGAGGTGGTGCATCGCCTCCTCGAGGTCCCGCTTGAGGGAGACGAGCTGCGGCCCGGCGCCGACGCCGTGGGCAGGGGCGAGCCGGTTCGCCCACCGGACCACGGCCCCGGTGAGGGTCTCGCCACGGCCCGCGGCGGCGGCGAGGTCCTTCAGCAGCGCCCCGCGCAGGTCACCGCGGCGGGAACTCCCCTCGGCCGGTCCGGTCCCGCCGGTCACCTCGGACAGGACACCCACCAGGGACCCGGCGTCCTTCGTCGTCACCACGCGGGACGCCAGCCCGGGGAAGGGCTGCCGCTGGACCCAGCGCCCCCAGGTTTCGGCGAGCACGAGGTCCGCCGGAACCACCCCCGCAGAGCCGGACGTGCCCTCCCCGGCCGCGGACCGCTCCCGGGCCAGGGACACCAGGGCGGCGGCCCCACGGTCCAGTGCCCGGGCCGCAAACTCCTGGTGGGTGGAGAAGCCGAAGGCCTGCCCGAGTCGCTGCGCCGAGGCCAGCGTCCCGGCAGTGAGGGGAGTCTTGTCCGCCAGTCGCAGCCGTGACCAGACCCGTTCCAGCAGACCGGGTTCCGTGGCCGCCCGCTGCACCCAGGTCTCGAACAGGGTGTCCAGCCAGTGGTTGGCCTCCGCGTAGCGGCTGCCGGGGCCGACCGACAGCAACCCGTTCAGCACCCCCGTGTAGGCCGCCCGCTCATGCCCGCTGCCGCCCCCCGCCGCTCCCCCGTGCAGGCGCCGGGCCGCGGCCTGCCGAGCGGCGGCCAGCCACTCCCGGTCCTGCGCCAGCGGGTCGTCCGCGCCGGGCTCGGTGCCGACGGATTCCTTTCCGGCGGGTTCCGTTGCGGCAGAACCCATTCCCGCAGTACTCCCTGCGGCAGAGCCCTTGTCGGCGGAATCGGTTCCGGCGGAGCCCTTCCCGGCGGAATCGGTTCCGGCGGGGTCGGACGGGGTGCCCGGCTGTGTGGCGAGCAGGGTGCGCTCGGCGGCGTCCGCCCGCCAGTAGACCGTGAGCGCGGCGATCGTCCGGTTGTCCAGCGGCGCCACAGCACGCTCGGAGACCTGACCGAGCAGCTCGATGCCACGGTCGATCAGAGCCAGCTCACCCCAGAGGGCGCGCAGGTCCTCGGACGTACCCGTCGCCGGGCCCCGGGTCGGGGCAGCGGCCTTGTCCGAGCCGACCGGTTCGGGGATCAACTCCAGCGCCCGGTGTGCCAGCACGGCATCCAGCAGGCGGGCAGCCCGCACCGGGTCGTCGGTGACCGCGCGCAGCCCGGACGTCAGGACCCGCAGCAGCGCCTGGTGCGGGATCCCGTCGTCGCGCCGGGCCCGAGGCAGTTCCGCCAGCAGCCGGGCGAGCCCGGCGCGCAGCCCGTCACTGCGCGCATCGGCCGGGAAGCCCTCCGGGTGCTGGACGGCCACCTGGAGCATCTGCTCGTCCAGCGCGGACAGGGCGGCCCGCACCCGCTCCTGCGCCCTCCTGCCCGACGCATGGGCGGCGTCCAGCGTCTCGGCCGCCTCGACCGCCCGGGCGGTGGCCCGGTCGACCGCCGGGTTGGCCACCGGGACGGACACCGTCGCGGAGGCCGCGGTCAGCGCGGCGAGCGAGTCCGCCCAGGACCTGGCCCGGCCGCGGGCCAGCTCCAGGCCCTGCAACAGGGCATGCCCGGCGCTTTCCTCGGCCGCCAACCGACCGTAGGCAGCGAGGTCCGCCTCCCCGGTCCGCCGCCGGGCCACGTCGGCGAGGTCCTCGGCCGCCCGCAGCGCCATCTCGCTCCCGGCAGGGGCGGAGTCCAGCCGTGCCCGGGCGGCCTGGTACTCCCCGGACATCCGCCGCAGCCGGCCAACGTGCGCGGCCTCGGCCAGCTCCGCGGCCCCTGCCCGCTCGGCCTGCCCTGCCGCCGGACCGCGCGGCGGTACGTGATCGGTCCGGGCGGCGGCCTGTCCGGTCCCTGCGGCCGGCCAGCGGCGGGACACCTCGGCATGCACTGCCTCCTGCACCAGGAACCGCGACGTGCCGGGGGCGGCATGCGGCATCAGACGGACCGGTCCCGGTGCGGGCAGGGTGAGCACGTCATGTGCCCGGCGGGCGCCCAGGAACGGCAGCGCCTTGGTGAGGAACCGGGCGAGCCTGCTGCGGCCGGGGAAGCTGTCCAGGGGCGGGGCGGGCCGGGCGAACTGATCCACCAGGGTGTCCACCCTGGCCGCCATCCGCTCCGCCGCCGCAGTCACCGGATCGGCGTCCGCCACCGCGCCCACGGCCGGGGTGGACAGGTCAGGCGGGGCTGCGCGCAGCGGGTACTCGATCACGCGGTCGTTGCCGGGCAGACCGGTCGCCACGGTCACCGGCCGGCCCATCAGCCCTGACCACCAACTCCCGGTCCCGCCCTGTTCGGCCTGTACCGGGTCCGGCGTCCAGGCCGCCGAAACATGCCGGCCCGCGACCTCGATCGGCGGGGGCAGGAGATGCCTGCGGACCGGGACCGGCTGCTCCGGGCCGTGCCCTGGCTGCCTCTGGATCTCTTCTGCAGCGGTCTCGTCCAGCAACTCCCGCAGCGAGCGGCCGGCCCTGCGGACCACGGTGGCCGGCTCGTCCGAACCGCCACGGGGCTGGGCAGGCACCGCAGCGTGGAGGGCCTCCTCCGCGTCCGTCCGGACCGGGGTCTGGGTCCCGGCTCCGTGGGCGCTCTTCCCACCTTCCGGCACGGCTCCCGGAGCGGGCAGCACCTGCGGCACCGCACGGGTCTGGACCGGCACGAACGCCGGTCCGGGCTGGGCCGGCGCCGAAACCCAGGCCGGCAGCGGGTGATACGCAGGACTGCCCGGTGCCGTCTCGTAGCCGGACTCGGAACCGTCATCCGACTGCACCTCACTGTCGGACAACACCTCGGGCGGGGTGTGCCAGCCCGACCCGGACACGCCCTCGGAGTACGTGCCCGGTGCCGCGTCCGGCCCCTTGTCCCCGCCCGCAGCGGACTTCGTGGCGGGCCGGGCCACGGGGTCGGGCGCCGAAGCAGGGCGCGGACCCGGACTCCCCACAGCGGGATCCGGGCCCGCAACCGTTGGCCCCGCCTGGGGTCCGGGGACCAGGGAGGCGGCGGCACCGGGGCCGGCGAGGGCCTGGTGCACGGCGGTGATCTCGGCGGTGGCGGACCTGCGCGCGGCGGCCAGTTCCCCGGCCGCCGCCCGTTCGGCTGCGGCGACCCGCTCAGCCATCCCGTCCGGCAGCCCCCGCAACGGCAACGGCCCC
>DASTGO010000537.1:0-20528 GCA_035719045.1 Kineosporiaceae bacterium
GGCCTCGCCCAGGTCCCGCAGCCGGGCCTGCCCCTCCAGTCCGCCGGACGGTGCCCCCGCGGCGGCCCGGGGCCGGACCACGACGCCGAGCAGTCGCCGGCTCTCCATGGGCACGCCGAGCGCCCGGGCCCGCAGCAGCACGTCGGCGTCGGGCTGGGCGTGGGCGAGCAGCGAGGCCAGCAGACTGCGGTGGGTCTGCCGTTCCAGGCTCTCCAGGTCGCGGGCGAGCAGCCGGTTGAGGGCCAGGGTCGCGGCGGCCCGTTCCAGCAGGACCACGTCCACCGGCTGCGGCTCGTCCCGGACCAGCACCAGCCGGCCCCAGTCCTGGCCCCGGGCGCCCACGGTGGTGACCAGCAGCCCGGCGTCGTGGTCGTGCCCGGTGCGGCCCTCGACGACGACCCGCCGGGACCGTGCCTCCCAGCGGTCCAGCAACAGGGCGGGGTCGCTGCCGGCGGCGTCATGGGCGAGCACCTGGTGGGCGAGGTTCTCCAGGACCACCGCCGCCCCGGCGATCCGGGCCACCTGGCGCAGCACATGTTCCGGGTCGGCCCCGTCCACGGACATCTCGGTGAAGGTCTGGTGGACCTGCTGGGCGGCCCGCAGTTGCGCCACCTGGGCGTCCAGCACCAGGGCGTGCACCGCCTCGGTGACCTCGACGAACCGGACCTCGCGGCGCAGTTCCACCAGGGGAAGGCCGAGCCGGCCCGCGGTCCGGACCATCACCGGCGGCAGTTGTCCGGTGAAGGTCCGGCCCAGCTCCACGGCCAGCGCCGCCACCGGAACGCCGGCCAGCGACTCCAGGAACGCCGCGAGGCCCTGGTCGTCGCGGGGCAGGCCGATCCCGGTGGTGAGCACGAGTTCCCCGCCGCGCAGCAGGGCCGGGATCTCCGGGATCTCCGCGACATGCGCCCAACGGACCGGGGTGTCCAGCCGATCCGCGCCCGCGACCACCCGGGGCCTGCCGACGGCCAGGGCGGGTAGTGCCAGGACGTCTGCCAGGGTGGGGGTCACCGCGGCCTCCTCCCGCCGGCGACTGCTCACCGGTCGAGTCTGCCCTGCCCGGCGCGCGACCGGGCGCCCGCCACCCGGCCGCCACCCGATCGACCCGTGCGGGCGGGGCCGCTGGTCGGGCGGACGGCCCTGCCCGACCCGGAGTCCGCCCCGACCCGGAGTCCGCCCCGGGTTGCGGGCCTTACCGTGACCGTCGCCGGGCACCGGCCCGGAAACGTAACGTGTTGAAGTCGTCACAGCAAGCCGTGATTCGTCGTCGCGGGGGCGGTTGAGCCGCTATCCCCGAAGGTGCCTGCCCGGTGTACGTAACGAATTCGTTGCGTGAACGGGGGGCGTCCACGAATTCCTTCATCGACTGTTGAGTGCCGACACCGTCACGTGTCAGTATCGCGATCGCGAGCGGCGGCCACCCTGGGTCACCCGCTCGCAGGCATGGCGGCCGCTGCGGGATCACGGCGGCCGCTGCGGTTTACGGCGGACGCCCCGGCGGACGCAGCGGCCACGCCTCGGGCGGGTTGCCGACCGGAAGGAGCCGCGTGGCGACAGGCACGGGTGTCGAGGGTCACTGCTGGATCGGTGGCCGTCCGCATGCGGGCATGTCCGGGCAGACCTGGGACGTGGTGGACCCGGCGACGGGCAGCACCGTGCAGACGCTGCGGCTGGCCGGCCCGTCCGACGTGGACGAGGCGGTCGCCGCCGCCCGGGCCGCCCTCCCGCAGTGGTCGGCGGCCTCCCCGGTGGAGCGGTCCACCGCCCTGCACGCCCTGGCCCGGCTGCTCGACGAGCGGGCCGATGACCTGGCCGCCACCGAGACCGCACAGACCGGCAAGCCGCTCCGGCTGTCCAGCGGTTTCGACGTCCCCGGGACGGTCGACAACACCGCCTTCTTCGCCGGGGCCGCCCGCACCCTGGAGGGCCGGGCCAGCGGCGAGTACTCCGCGGACCACACCTCCTCGATCCGCCGGGAGGCGGTCGGGGTCGTCGGCTCGATCGCCCCCTGGAACTACCCGCTGCAGATGGCCGCCTGGAAGATCCTGCCCGCGGTGGCGGCCGGCAACACGATCGTGCTCAAACCGAGCGAGCTCACCCCGCTCACGGCGCTGATGATGGCCGAGGCTGCCCGCGACGCCGGTATCCCGGACGGGGTGGTCAACATCGTCACCGGCACCGGACCGGTGGCCGGTGAGGCCCTGGTCGGGCACCCGGGCGTGGACATGGTCTCGTTCACCGGTTCCTCGCCGGTCGGGCGGCAGGTGATGGCCACCGCGGCCGCCTCCGCCAAGCGGGTGCACCTGGAACTGGGCGGAAAGGCCCCGTTCGTCGTCTTCGCCGACGCCGACCTGGAGGCCGCGGTGCACGGCGCCGTCGCCGCCGCCCTGATCAACAGCGGGCAGGACTGCACCGCAGCCACCCGGGCGATCGTGCACGAGTCCCGGCTGGAGGAGTTCCTCACGGGGGTGGCCGACCTGATGGCCGGGGTCCGGCTGGGTTCCCCGCTCGACCCGCAGACCGACCAGGGTCCGCTGATCAGCTTCCGGCACCGCGACCGGGTGGCCGGCTTCGTGGACCGGGCCCGGGCGGCGGGGGCGAGGATCGTCCAGGGCGGGTACATCCCCGGCGGTGACCTGGCCGCCGGCGCCTACTACCGGCCCACCCTGATCGCCGGGATCGGCACCGACGCCGAGATCTGGCGCGAGGAGGTGTTCGGCCCGGTGCTGGCCGCCGTCGGCTTCACCACCGACGACGAGGCGATCGCGCTGGCCAACGACACCCCGTACGGGCTGGCCGCCTCGGCCTGGACCCGTGACGTCTACCGCGCCCAGCGGGCCGCCCGGCAGATCAGGGCCGGCTGCGTCTGGATCAACGACCACATCCCGATCGTGAGCGAGATGCCCCACGGCGGGATGAAGGCCAGCGGGTTCGGCAAGGACATGGGCGTGTACTCCCTGGAGGAGTACACGGTCGTCAAGCACGTCATGTCCGACCTGACCGGGACCGCCCGCAAGGCCTGGCACCGCACCGTCTTCACCGAAGGTCCCGCATCCCGCCCGTGATCGAATCCGGCGCGGTACCCCTGACCGCGCCACAGGAAGGACCACGTATGTCGCAGCTTCGGCGTCCGCGCCTCACCTCCGAGGAAGCCGCCATCGTCCGCCTGATGTCCGGTGGCCGGCTGTCGCGCCGCTCCGTGCTGACCGGAGCCGGCGCCCTGGGCATGGGCGCCGTCCTGTCCGCCTGCGGCACGTCCGCCCCCGGCGGCGGTGTCAAGGCCAGCGCCAAGCCGAACGCCGCGGCCGACAGGTCCGCCACCGACAAGGTCGTCAGCTGGGGGAGCTGGCAGCAGTACCTGGACTACGACGAGGCCTCGAAGTCGTACCCCACCCTGGCGGACTTCACCAAGCAGACGGGGATCAAGGCGGACTACTTCGAGGAGATCGAGGACAACGCCTCGTACTACGCCAAGATCCAGGCGCAGCTGCACCAGGGCAAGGACATCCAGCGCGACGTCGTCGTGCTGACCGACTGGATGGCGACCCGGCTGGTCCGCGACGGCCTGGTCCAGAAGCTGGACCGGGACAAGATCCCCAACATCAAGAATCTCCGCCCGGAGCTGGTGAACGTGGCCTTCGACCCGGGGCGCACCTACTCGCTGACCTGGCAGTCGGGGTACACCGGCATCGGTTACAACGTCAAGAAGATCAAGGATCTCGGCATCAAACCGCCGACCAGGGTCGAGGATCTGTGGCAGCCGGCCCTGAAGAACCGGGTCATGGTGCTGTCGGAGATGCGCGACACCATCGGCCTGATCATGCTGTCCCAGGGCAAGAAGCCGGAGTCCTTCACCTCCGACGACTTCAGCAACGCCCTGACCGTCCTGGACAAGCAGCTCAACAGCGGCCAGATCCGGCAGGTCGTCGGCAACTCCTACGTCGACGCGATGAAGAGCGGCGACGCGCTGATGGTGCTCTGCTGGTCCGGCGACGTCGCGCAGGTGAACGCGGACCTGAAGGCGAAGGACCCCACGCTCACCGAGGACACGTTCGCGTTCGTGAAGCCGGAGGCCGGCGGCATGTTCTGGAGCGACAACATGCTGATCCCCGTCGGGTCGCCGCACAAGCAGAACGCCGAGACGCTGATGAACTACTACTACGACCCCAAGGTGGCCGCGAAGGTCGCCGCCTGGGTCAACTATGTCTGCCCGGTCCAGGGTGCGCGGGACGAGATGGCGAAGATCGACGGCATCGACAAGGCCCTGCTGGACAGTCCGATGATCTTCCCGACGCAGGAGTACCTCACGGACTGCCACGTGATCCGGCTGCTGACCGCCCAGGAGGAGACCGACTTCACCGCGGCCTTCCAGAAAGTGCTCGGCCTGTGACCGGGCAGAGCTCGGGAGACCTGAGCCTGACCGGCATCGTCAAGCGGTTCGGTGGCTTCACCGCGGTCGACGACCTGGACCTGACCATCGAGCAGGGGTCGTTCTTCGCCCTGATCGGTCCGTCGGGCTGCGGCAAGACGACGACGCTGCGGATGATCGCCGGGCTGGAGGAGCCCACCGCGGGCACCATCCGGCTCGGCGACCTGGACGTCACGCATGCCAAGCCGTACAAGCGCCCGGTCAACACGGTCTTCCAGAACTACGCGCTGTTCCCGCACCTGGACATCTTCGAGAACGTGGCGTTCGGCCTGCGCCGCCGTGGCGAGAAGGACGTCAGGCGCAAGGTCGAGGAGGCCCTGGAGCTGGTCGAGCTGCCGCATGTGGCCACCCGCAAGCCGGCCCAGCTGTCCGGCGGCCAGCAGCAGCGGATCGCGCTGGCCCGGGCCATCGTCAACCGGCCGCAGGTGCTGCTGCTCGACGAGCCGCTGGGGGCGCTGGACCTCAAGCTGCGCCGGCAGATGCAGATCGAGCTGAAGCGGATCCAGACCGAGGTCGGGATCACCTTCGTCCACGTCACGCACGACCAGGAGGAGGCCATGACCATGGCCGACACCGTGGCCGTGATGAACCACGGGCGGATGGAGCAGCTCGGCCGCCCCGCCGATCTGTACGAGTCGCCGCAGACCACCTTCGTGGCCAACTTCCTCGGCCAGTCGAACCTGGTGGACGGCACCAGGGCCGGCACCGACGGGGACCGCCTGGTCGTCGAGGTACACGGGCACAAGGTCGCCGTGCCCCAGGACCGGTCGGCGACCGGCGAGCAGTCCGTGCTGGTCGGGGTCCGCCCGGAGAAGATCCGGATGCAGGCCGCGGGGGCGGTGGTCGAGACCGGCCACAACGACCTGCCGGGAGGCCGGGTGGTCGACGTCAGCTTCACCGGGGTGTCCACCCAGTACCTGGTGAGGATGCCGTGGGGCCAGGAGCTGACCGTCTTCGCCCAGAACCTCGGGCTGTTCGGCCGGCACGAGGTCGGCGAGGAGGTCGTGCTGAGCTGGGACGCCGCGCACACCTTCCTGCTCGCCGGGGACGCCAGCGCGGGCACCGAGGTCGAGGACGCCCCGCTGGGCGCCGGGGTGGGCTGAGCCGTGGCCCTGGCCCAGGTCGCCCACGCCCAGCCGGGCGGACCGGTCCCGTCGGCGCAGACCGCGCCGGCCGGCCGGCGCGGGCGTTCGATCACTCCGTACCTGTTGCTGCTGCCCGGGATGGCATGGCTGCTGGTGTTCTTCGCCGCGCCGATCCTGTCGCTGTTCAGCACCTCGCTGCAGACCCGCGTGCCGGGCACCACCGACCAGTTCGTCCTGACCTGGCGGTTCGCCAACTACCTGGACTACGCCCAGGAGTACGCCCCCCAGTTCGGCCGGTCGTTCCTCTATGCGGGGATCTCGACCGTCCTGGCCCTGCTGATCAGCTACCCGCTGGCGTACCTGATCGCCTTCCGGGCCGGGCGCTGGCGCAACCTGATGCTGGTCATGGTGGTCGCGCCGTTCTTCTGCAGCTTCATCCTGCGCACCCTGGCCTGGAAGCAGATCCTCAGCGACGACGGCTTCGTCGTGCGCACGTTGAAGGACCTGCACCTGATGGGCCCGAGCCAGTCGCTGACCGCGACGTCGTTCGCGGTGGTCGCCGGGATCACCTACAACTTCCTGCCGTTCATGACCCTTCCGCTGTACTCCAGCCTGGAGCGGATCGACCCGCGGCTGCACGAGGCGGGCTACGACCTGTACGGCAACGGGTTCACGGTGCTGCGGAAGGTGACCTTCCCGCTGTCCATGCCGGGGGTGGTGGCCGGCACGCTGCTGACCTTCATCCCGGCCGCCGGCGACTACGTCAACTCCAGCCTGCTGGGCCGCCAGCCGGCGACACAGATGCTCGGCAACGTGATCGACGCGAGGTTCTTCGGGCTGGTCGACTATCCGGCGGCGGCGACCCTGTCGTTCGTCCTGATGGCCGCCATCCTCGTCCTGGTGACGATCTACGTCCGGCGGGCGGGCACGGAGGAACTGGTATGACCGAGCCCACCCTCCGGATCGCCGGCACCGGCTCCCCGGATGTCCCGGATGTCCCGGAGGCCCGGGACGTCCCGGGCACCCCGGACGTGCCGTTCGTCCCGGCCCGGCCGCGGCGCTCCGGTGGCCGCACCCCGGTGCAGTGGCTGGGCCACAACGCCCTGCGCCTGTACGGGCTGCTGGCGTTCCTGTACCTGTTCGCGCCGATCGCCTACGTGACGGTCTTCTCGTTCAACGACGGCGGCCGGACGAACATCATCTGGAACGGCTTCACCCTGAAGAACTGGGCCAACCCGTGCGGGGCGCCGGACATCTGCGCCTCCGTCCAGAACAGCCTGATGATCGGGGTGATCTCGACGGTCGTCGCGACGGTCCTCGGCACGATGGTCGCCTTCGCCCTGGCCCGGCACCGGTTCCGCGGCCGGACGGCGATCAACCTGCTGATCTTCCTGCCGATGGCCACCCCCGAGGTGGTGATGGCGGCGTCGCTGCTCACCCTGTTCCTCAACCTGGGCGGGGTGTTCAGCCTCGGTTACACGACGATCATCATCGCCCACGTGATGTTCTGCATCAGCTTCGTCATCGTGGCGGTGAAGGCCCGGATCCAGAGCCTGGACCCGCGGCTGGAGCAGGCGGCGATGGACCTGTACGCCAGTGAGACCCAGACCTTCCTGAGGGTCACCCTGCCGCTGCTGGCCCCGGGTATCGCGGGGGCGGCGCTGCTGGCGTTCAGCCTGTCCTTCGACGACTACATCATCACCAGCTTCAACCGGGGCAGCGTGAACACGTTCCCGACGTTCGTCTACACCGCGGCCCAGCGGGGCATTCCGGCGCAGGCGTACATCATCGGGGCGGCCATGTTCTACCTCGCCCTGCTCGTCGTGCTGATCGGGGACGTGGCCCGGCGCAGGGTCGCCATCCGCCGGTGATGACCGAATACCGGTAGCGGCGGACAGAGTGTCGGACGGCGGCCGCGAGCACTGACAGACTGTCGGGCTCGCGGCCGCCGTCGCCCGGTGAGACTCCTGGCATGACCGATCAGCCCATGTCCGAGTTGCGCCGCATCACCCATCTCATCGACGGCAAGCCGGCCGACGGTTCCGGGACCCGGGTCGGCCCGGTCTTCGACCCCGCCACCGGCGTCCAGCAGGCCGAGGTGCGGCTGGCCTGCGCCGCGGACGTGGACGAGGCGGTGTCCAGTGCGGTGACCGCGGCGGCCGCCTGGCGGGCCTCCTCCCTGGCCACCCGGCAGCGGGTGCTGTTCACGGCCCGGCAGATCCTCGACGCCCGCCGGGACGAGATCGCCGCGGCGATCACCGCCGAGCACGGGAAGGTGCTCAGCGACGCGGCGGGGGAGGTGCAGCGCGGCCTGGAGGTCCTGGAGTTCGCCTGCGGCATCCCGCACCTGCTCAAGGGCGGGTTCAGCGAGGGCGTGTCGACCGGGGTGGACGTGTACTCGATCCGGCAGCCGCTCGGGGTCGTCGCGGTGATCTCCCCGTTCAACTTCCCGGCCATGGTGCCGCTGTGGTTCGTGCCGATCGCGATCGCCTGCGGCAACGCCGTCGTGCTCAAGCCGAGCGAGAAGGACCCCTCGGCGGCCAACCTGCTGGCCGAGGCCTTCCTCGAGGCGGGCCTTCCGGAGGGCGTGCTCAACGTCGTGCACGGCGACAAGGAGTCCGTCGACCGGCTCCTGGAGCACCCGGACGTGCGCGCGGTGTCCTTCGTCGGCTCCACCCCGATCGCCCGGTACGTCTACGAGACCGGGACCCGCAACGGCAAGCGGGTGCAGGCGCTGGGCGGGGCGAAGAACCACATGCTCGTGCTGCCCGACGCCGACCTCGACCTGGCCGCCGACGCCGCCGTGAACGCCGGGTTCGGATCGGCGGGGGAGCGCTGCATGGCGATCTCCGCCCTGGTCGCCGTGGACCCGGTCGGGGACGGGCTGGTCGCCAGGATCAAGGAGCGGATCGCCGGGCTGCGCATCGGTGACGGCCGGCTGTCCGGCGGGCGCAGCTGCGACATGGGCCCGCTGGTGACCGGCCAGCACCGGGACAAGGTCGCCGGGTACGTCGACGCCGGCGTGGCCGCCGGTGCGACGCTCGTGGTGGACGGCCGGGAGGTGGTCGCGGACGGCGCGCCCGGTGGGTTCTGGCTCGGCCCGACCCTGTTCGACCACGTCACCCCGTCGATGTCGGTCTACACCGACGAGATCTTCGGCCCGGTGCTGTCGGTGGTCCGGGTGCCCAGCTACGAGGCGGGCCTGGACCTGATCAACGCCAACCCCTACGGCAACGGCACGGCGATCTTCACCAACGACGGCGGCGCCGCCCGGCGGTTCCAGTACGAGGTCGAGGTCGGCATGGTCGGGGTGAACGTGCCGATCCCGGTGCCGATGGCCTACTACTCCTTCGGCGGCTGGAAGAACTCGCTGTTCGGCGACAGCCACGCCCACGGCGCCGAGGGCGTGCACTTCTTCACCCGCGGCAAGGTGGTCACCTCCCGCTGGCTGGACCCCAGCCACGGCGGGATCAACCTGGGCTTCCCCCAGCACAGCTGAGCCACCCCGGCACCCACGTACCCGTCCCGCGCCCACGAACCTCCCCGGGCCGACCGGCCGGCCCGGGGAGGGTGGACATCCGGGTGAGAGGTGGGCCCGGCTGTTGTACACCAGGGCGATGTACGCGGTGTCGGCGGGTGCGAGAGATTCCTCCCGAGCCCGTGCTGCACCATCCGCGCGTGACCACCGATCCGGAGGTAACCGATGAGCGCCACGACGTCCCTGTCCGGCCGGGAGAGCGCCGTCCTCGGCGGCGTCCGCACGGGTCTGTTCATCGACGGCCAGTGGCGGCCGGCCTCGGGCGGCGGGGAGTTCGAGGTCGAGGACCCGGCCACCCAGCAGCCGATCGCCACCGTGGCCGATGCGACCGTGGCGGACGGCAGGGCCGCCCTGGATGCGGCCGTGGCCGTCCAGGAGTCCTGGGCCAAGACCCCGCCGCGGGACCGGGGCGAGATCCTGCGCCGGGCGTTCGAGCTGATCACCGCCCGCGCCGAGGACCTCGCGCTGCTGATGACCCTGGAGATGGGCAAGCCGCTGAAGGAGTCCCGGGCGGAGATCGCCTATGCTGCGGAGTTCTTCCGCTGGTTCTCCGAGGAGTCGGTCCGGATCGCCGGGCGGTACTCGGTCGCCCCGAACGGCGCCACCCGCCTGCTCACCATGAAGCAGCCGGTCGGCCCCTGCCTGTTCATCACCCCGTGGAACTTCCCGCTGGCCATGGGCACCCGCAAGATCGGCCCGGCCATCGCCGCCGGCTGCACCATGGTGGTCAAGCCGGCCTCGCAGACCCCGCTGTCGATGCTCGCCCTGGCCGACATCATGACCGAGGCGGGTCTTCCCGCCGGGGTGCTCAACATCATCACGACCCGCTCCACCGGTGCGGTGATGGAGCCGTTGATCGGCGACCCGCGACTGCGCAAGCTGTCCTTCACCGGGTCCACCGAGGTCGGCAAGCGGCTGGTCGAGCAGTCCGCCCGGCAACTGCTGCGGGTGTCGATGGAACTCGGCGGGAACGCCCCGTTCCTCGTCCTGGCCGACGCCGACGTGGACGCCGCGGTCGACGGCGCGATGCTGGCCAAGATGCGCAACATGGGCGAGGCCTGCACCGCCGCGAACCGGTTCATCGTCCACGAGTCGGCGGCCGCGGAGTTCGCCCGCAAGCTCGCCGCCCGGATGGACGCCCTGACCGTCGGCCGGGGCACCGAGGACGGTGTGGACGTCGGCCCGCTGGTCGACCGGCCCAGCCAGGACAAGGTCGGCGAACTGGTGGCCGACGCGGTCGACCGGGGCGCCCAGGTGCTCACCGGCGGCGACACCGTGGGCGATCGCGGCTACTTCTTCGCCCCGACGGTGCTCAGCGGGGTCGCCCCCGACTCCCGCCTGCTGACGGAGGAGATCTTCGGCCCGGTCGCCCCGATCACCACCTTCGCCACCACCGACGAGGCGCTGGCCCTGGCCAACGACACGGAGTTCGGCCTGGTCGCCTACGCCTACACGCGGGACCTCACCCAGGCCGTCCGGGTCGCCGAGGGCCTGCAGACCGGGATGGTCGGCCTCAACCAGGGCATCGTGTCCAACCCGGCGGCGCCGTTCGGTGGGGTCAAGCAGTCCGGCTTCGGCCGGGAGGGCGGCCCGGAGGGCATCGAGGAGTACCTCGACACCAAGTACGTCGGCATCGCGCTGTAGGAGGGACCAGGACGGACCGCTGCTGCGGACGGGCGGCCCTGAGGTCGCCCGTCCGGCCCGTGCGGGACAATCGCGCCGTGACGACGAACCTGACCGCAGACCTTCCGGCCGGCTCCCCCGGGGCGCCGGTTCCGCCGGTACGGGACGTCGTCCTGCTCGGCTCGACCGGCTCGATCGGCACCCAGGCGGTGGACGTCGTCCGCCGGGCCGGCGGGCGGTTCCGGGTGGTGGGGCTGGCCGCCGGCGGGGACCGGGTCGACCTGCTCGCCGACCAGGTCGCGCAGTTGGGCGTGTCCGAGGTGGCGGTGGCCCGGCCCGAGGCGCAGGCTCCGTTGCGGGCGGCCCTGCAGCAGCGCGGGGCCGGGTCGGTCCGGGTGCTGGCCGGCCCGGACGCCGCCACCGACCTGGCCGGTCGTGGCGCCGACGTGGTGCTCAACGGGATGACCGGGGCGATCGGGCTGCGCCCCACCCTGGCCGCGCTGGCCGCCGGCAGCACCCTGGCCCTGGCGAACAAGGAGTCCCTGATCATCGGCGGGCGGCTGGTCACCTCGATCGCCGGACCGGGTCAGATCGTCCCGGTGGACAGCGAGCACTCGGCCCTGGCCCAGTGCCTGCTGGCCGGCCGGGACCACGAGGTGCGCCGGCTCATCCTCACCGCCAGCGGCGGCCCGTTCCGCGGCCGCAGCCGCCGGGAACTGGCCCAGGTCACCCCGCAGCAGGCCCTGGCCCACCCGACCTGGAGCATGGGCCCGGTGATCACCACGAACTCGGCCACCCTGGTGAACAAGGGGCTGGAGGTGATCGAGGCGCACCTGCTGTTCGGCGTCCCCTTCGACCGGATCGACGTGCTCGTCCACCCGCAGTCGATCGTGCACTCGATGGTGGAGTTCACCGACGGCTCGACCCTGGCCCAGTGCTCCCCGCCGGACATGCGGCTGCCGATCGCCCTCGGCCTCGGCTGGCCCGACCGGCTGCCCGGGGCGGCTCGTGGGCTGGACCTGACCCAGGCGATGACCTGGGAGTTCTTCCCTCTGGACGATGAGGCCTTCCCTGCCGTGGCGCTGGCTCGCCGGGTCGGGCAGGCGGGCGGTACGTATCCTGCTGTCTACAACGCCGCCAACGAGGAGTGCGTCGACGCCTTCCTCGACGGCCGGATCCGGTTCCTGGACATCGTGGATACGATCGCCCGGGTGGTCGATGATCATGTACCGCAGGCCGGGCAGCCCGCCCTGCCGGACGTGCTGGCGGCCGACAGTTGGGCCCGCCACCGTGCCCGGGAGTTGTTGGGGGGCGGGGAGAGTGGGCAGGGAACGCCGGACTCCCGCCCGGGGTTGCACTGAGTCCCGGGGGTTGTACCGAGTCCGGGGTTGCACTGAGGTGGCGGCGGTTCTGACGGAGGTGGAGGCCTGATGGCCTACGTGATCGGGGTGCTCGTCTTCGTGGTGGGGGTGGCGGTCAGCGTCGCCCTGCACGAGATCGGGCACCTGGTACCGGCCAAGCTCTTCGGTGTCCGCTGCACCCAGTACATGGTGGGCTTCGGCCCGACGGTCTGGTCGCGCCAGGTGGGCGACACCGAGTACGGGATCAAGGCGTTCCCGCTCGGCGGCTACGTCCGGATGCTCGGGATGTTCCCGCCCAAACCCGGCCGCCCGGTCCGCGCCGACTCCACCGGCCGCTGGTCGATGCTGATCGAGCAGGCCCGCGCCGACTCCGCCAGCGAGATCGGGCCGGAGGACGCCGACAAGCTCTTCTACCAGCGCTCGACGCCGAAGCGACTGCTGATCATGCTCGGCGGCCCGACCATGAACCTGGTCCTGGCCACAGGGATCTTCGCGGTGCTGCTCAGCGGCTTCGGGATCAACGTCAAGAGCACCACCCTCGAGACCGTCAGCCGCTGCGTGCTGCCCGGCGACGCGCCCAATTCCCGGACCTGCCAGCCCACCGATCCCCCCGCTCCCGCCGTGAAGGCCGGGCTCCGGCCGGGCGACACGCTGCTGGCCTTCGGCGGCACGAAGATCGACAACTGGCAGCAGGTCCAGCAGCTCATCCGGGCCAATCACGGAACCCCGGTCGACCTCACGGTCCGGCGCAACGGCCAGGAGGAGCACCTCACCATCACCCCGATGGTCTCCCCGCAGGCGGTGCTGGACGGCAACGGTGACCCCGTGGTCGGCTCCGACGGCAGGACGAAGCTGACCCAGGTCGGCTTCCTGGGAGTGACCCCGAGCACCGTGCTGGTGCACAAGCCGTTGTCCGCGGTGCCCGGCTATGTCGGGGACGACCTCGCCAAGGTCGCCGGGGTCGTGCTGCGGATCCCGCAGAAGATGGTCGGGGTGGCCAAGGCCGCCTTCGGCTCGGGTCCGCGGGACCCGAACGGTCCGATCAGCGTCGTGGGTGCGGCCCGGGTCTCCGGGGAGATCGGCAACGCCCAGGGGCTCTCCGACATGGGCAAGTTCGCCGGCTGGCTCAGCCTGGTCGGCTCGATCAACCTGGCGCTGTTCGTGTTCAACCTGGTCCCGCTGCTGCCGCTGGACGGCGGGCACGTCGCGGGGGCGCTCTGGGAGGCCGTCCGCCGCCGGGCGAACCGGCTCCTGCGCCGTCCCGACCCGGGTCCGGTCGACATGGCCCGGGCGCTGCCGCTGACCTACGGCGTCGCCTCGCTGCTGATCGGGATGTCCGTCCTGCTCATCTACGCCGACATCGTGCGACCGGTCCGGCTCGGCGGCTGATCCGTCGGGCCGCACCCCGGCCCGGTCCGATCCCGCCCGGTCCGATCCCGCCGTGAGCCGTCGCCGGCGACCGGGAAGAATCCTCCCGTAACCGGCAGTCCTGCACCCGACAGCCCAGCACCCGGCAGCCCAGCCCCGTAGCCGTCGAAAGGCGAGTCCTGCGCCATGTCCGTGAATCTCGGCCTTCCCGCGACCCCGCCGCCGGTGCTGGCACCCCGCCGCAAGTCCCGGCAGATCCGGGTCGGCCGGGTCCTGGTCGGCGGTGACGCCCCGGTCTCGGTGCAGTCCATGACGACGACACCGACCGCGGACGTCAACGCCACCCTGCAGCAGATCGCGGAGCTGACCGCCGCCGGCTGCGACATCGTCCGGGTCGCCTGCCCGAGTCAGGACGACGCCGACGCCCTCGCCCCGATCGCGGCCAGGTCGCAGATCCCGGTGATCGCCGACATCCACTTCCAGCCGAAGTACGTGTTCGCCGCGATCGACGCCGGCTGCGCGGCCGTGCGGGTGAACCCCGGCAACATCCGGCAGTTCGACGACCAGGTCAAGCAGATCGCCCGGGCGGCCAGGGACGCCGGGGTGTCGATCCGGATCGGGGTCAACGCGGGGTCGCTCGACCGGCGGCTGCTCGCCAAGTACGGCAAGGCCACCCCGGAGGCGCTGGTCGAGTCCGCGGTCTGGGAGGCGTCGCTGTTCGAGGAGCACGACTTCCACGACTTCAAGATCTCGGTCAAGCACAACGACCCGGTGGTGATGGTCCGCGCCTACGAACTGCTCGCCGAGCGCGGGGACTGGCCGCTGCACCTCGGGGTGACCGAGGCGGGCCCGGCGTTCCAGGGCACGGTCAAGTCCTCGGTGGCGTTCGGTGCCCTGCTCGGCAAGGGCATCGGGGACACCATCCGGGTGTCCCTGTCCGCGCCGCCGGTCGAGGAGGTCAAGGTCGGGATCGCGATCCTGCAGGCGCTCAACCTGCGGCCGCGCAAGCTGGAGATCGTGTCCTGCCCGTCCTGCGGCCGGGCCCAGGTCGACGTCTACCGGCTGGCCGAGCAGGTGCACGCCGGGCTGGACGGCCTGGACGTCCCACTGCGGGTCGCCGTGATGGGCTGCGTGGTGAACGGCCCGGGGGAGGCCCGGGAGGCGGACCTCGGAGTGGCGTCCGGGAACGGCAAGGGCCAGATCTTCGTGCGGGGCGAGGTGGTCACCACCGTGCCCGAGTCGCAGATCGTCCAGACCCTGATCGAGGAGGCGATGCGGCTCAAGGACGAGCTCGGCCTCGACGAGGGCAGCGGCCTGCCCGAGGTCGTCGTCGGCTGATAACCGGGACGTCCGGTTCGCCTCGAGGGCCCGACGTGGGCGAGGATTCTGCCGTGCTTCGATCGTCGCTGCGGGTGCTGGACCGACATGACGTCGACGAGGCGATCGCGGTGTGCACGCGGGACATCGTCGCCAACCTCTTCGTCGCCGCCCGGCTCGTCGCCACCGGGATCCAGCCCCGCGGGGGCGGGGACCTGTGGGGCTACTACTCCGGCGGGCAACTGCGCTCGCTGTGCTGGTCCGGGGCGAACCTGGTGCCGGTGGAGGCCGACGAGGAGGCCATCGAGGCCTTCGCCGCCCGGGCCCGCCGGCACGGACGCCAGTGCTCCTCGATCGTCGGGCCCGCGCAGGCCGTGATGCCGCTGTGGTCCCGGCTGGCCCCGTACTGGGGTCCGGCCCGGGAGGTCCGGCCGGACCAGCCGCTGATGTCGATGGACACCCCGCCGCTGGTCCCGCCGGACCCGGCCGTGCGCCGCAGCCGGCTGGAGGAACTCGGCCTCGTGGTCCCGGCCTGTGTGGCCATGTTCACCGAGGAGGTCGGCTACTCCCCGGTCGCCGCCGACGGCGGGGCCCTCTACCACGCACAGGTCACCTCGCTGGTCTCCGCGGGCCGGTCTCTGGTACGGATCGAGGACGGCCGGGTGGTGTTCAAGGCCGAGCTCGGGTCCGTGACCCCGTGGGCGGTGCAGGTCCAGGGCGTGTGGGTGAACCCCGGACGGCGAGGCGAGGGACTGGCCGCTCCCGGGATGGCCGCCGTCGTCGAACTGGTCCAGGCCGAGATCTCCCCGGTGGTGTCGCTGTACGTCAACGGTTTCAACACCCGGGCCGTCCGCACCTACGAGCGGGTCGGTTTCCGGCAGGTCGGCACCTTCGCCACCGTCCTGTTCTGAACCGTCCCGTTCCCGTTCCCGTTCCCGGTGCCGGCTCCCGGCGTCAGCGGTTGCGGTACAGGTCGCGCAGCAGCAGCACCTCCGCACCGTGGTGCAGCAGTTCGCGGTGGATGTGCAGCACCAGTGCCGCCATCGGGAACTGCGCGTACGGGCCCTCGGCAGGACCGCAGGGGCGCAGCAGCCCCTCACCGGGCCGGTCGGCCCCGCCGAGCGCGGACACCCCGGCCACCCAGCGGGCGTAGGCATCGTCGAGCTGGGCCAGGGCCCCGGCGGCGGTCCCCGCGTAGTCGAAGCTCTCGTAGTCGCAAGCCGGTCCGCCGAAGTGGGTGGCGTTGCGGATCCCGAACACGCCGACGATGACGTGCGCCAGCCGCCACGCGATCGTCGTCACCGGCGGTGGCACCGGCTCCGGGAAGGCGAAGTCGATGGTGAACGCGCCCAACCCTCCCTGGACCGGTGCGGTGGACGTTCCCCGCGGGTGGACGTTCCAGCAGGCGGCCGCCGGCTCCCAGCGGTACTCCTCGTCGGTCAGTCCCTCCAGCCGCGGACGCAGGTGGTTCTCCCAGTGCCAGGTCAGCTGGTCCAGGAGCAGGGTGTTCCAGTTCGTGGTGGTGGTTGTGGTCTCCATGCCGACGACGCTAGAGAGGGCAGCGGTCACTTTCCGTCCGCTTTCGAGCGGCACGCGGGCGCGGTCTGCGGGCTCGGCGGCCGGACACCTGGGCGCACCGGCAAACCTGGTCGGGGGCGGGCGGCGACGTTGAGTAGCCTGTGACCATCTGACCCGGCTTGGAGGACTCCCGTGCTACGCATGTCGACGCTGTTCCTGCGAACCCTGCGCGACGACCCTGCGGACGCCGAGGTCCCGAGCCACAAGTTGCTGGTCAGGGCCGGGTACATCCGCCGCGCCGCCCCCGGGGTCTACTCCTGGCTCCCGCTGGGCTGGAAGGTGTACCGCAACGTCGAGCGGATCGTCCGCGAGGAGATGGACGCCGCCGGCTTCCAGGAGGTGCACTTCCCGGCCCTGCTGCCCCGGGAGCCCTATGAGCAGACCGGCCGGTGGACCGAGTACGGCGACAACCTGTTCCGGCTCAAGGACCGCCGCCAGGTGGACATGCTGCTCGGGCCCACCCACGAGGAGATGTTCACCCTCCTGGTGAAGGATCTGTACTCCTCGTACAAGGACCTGCCGCTGGCGATCTACCAGATCCAGACCAAGTACCGCGACGAGGCCCGCCCGCGGGCCGGACTGCTGCGCGGGCGCGAGTTCGTCAAGAAGGACTCCTACTCCAACGACGTCGACGACGCCGGGCTGCAGCGCTCCTACGACGCCCACCGGGACGCCTACGTCAAGACCTTCGGCCGGCTGGGGCTGGACTTCGTCATCGTGTCGGCGATGTCCGGGGCGATGGGCGGGTCCAAGAGCGAGGAGTTCCTGCAGCCCACCCCGGTCGGGGAGGACACCTTCGTCCGCTGCGCCGGCTGCGGCTACGCCGCCAACGTCGAGGCCGTGATCACCCCGGCGCCGCCCGCGGTGGACTTCGAGGGCGCCTCCGCCGCCCATGTCGAGGACACTCCGGACACCCCCACGATCGAGACCCTGGTCGCGCTGGCCAATGAGCGCTTCCCCCGGGCCGACCGGCCGTGGACCGCCGCGGACACCCTGAAGAACGTCGTGGTCATGCTCGCCCTGCCCGACGGGACCCGTGAGCCGCTGTGCGTCGGCCTGCCCGGTGACCGCGAGGTGGACCTCAAGCGGCTGGAGGCGGCGCTGGCCCCCGCCGAGGTCGAACCGTTCACCGAGGCCGACTTCGCCAAGAACCCCTCCCTGGTCAAGGGCTACATCGGCCCCGGCGTGCTGGGCGAGAAGAAGGCCAGCGGGATCCGCTACCTGCTCGACCCCCGGGTGGTCTCCGGCACCGCCTGGATCACCGGTGCCGACGAGCCTGGCCGTCATGTGTTCGACCTGGTCGCCGGGCGGGACTTCCACGCCGACGGGACCATCGAGGCGGCCGAGGTCCGTGCGGGCGACGCCTGCCCGCAGTGCGGCGGGACCCTGCACCAGGCCCGCGGCATCGAGATCGGCCACATCTTCCAGCTCGGCCGCAAGTACGCCGACGCCCTCGGCCTGCAGGTGCTGGACGAGAACGGCAAGCTCGTCACGGTCACCATGGGTTCCTACGGGATCGGCGTGTCCCGGGCGGTGGCCGCCGTGGTCGAGGCCACCTACGACGAGCTCGGCCTGTGCTGGCCGCGCGAGGTCGCCCCGGCCGACGTGCACGTGGTGGCCACCGGCAAGGACGAGGCCGTCTTCACCGCGGCCGAGCAGCTGTCGCAGCAGCTGGAGGCGGCCGGGGTCCGGGTGCTCTACGACGACCGGCCCAAGGTCTCGCCCGGGGTGAAGTTCAAGGACGCCGAACTGCTCGGGATGCCCACCATCGTGGTGGTCGGCAAGGGACTGGCCGAGGGGACGATCGAGGTCCGGGACCGGCGCAGCGGTGAGAAGGCCGAGGTCCCCGTCGCGGACGCCGCCGGGTACGTGGTCGCGCAGGTCCGTGGCTGAGCCGGTCGGGGCAGCTGTTCCCGGCCCGGCGGACGGGGCCCGGACCTTCGGGTCGCCGGTCGCCGCGGTCATCTTCGACTGGGGCGGCACGCTGACCCCCTGGCACACCGTCGACCTCGCCGAGCAGTGGCGGGTCTACGCCCGCTGCTATGCCGTGGACCCGGCGGAGGCCGGTGAGCTGGCCGAGCGGATCCTGGCGGCGGAGGACCGCGCCTGGGCCCGGACCAAGACCGACGGCGTCAGCGCACGGCTGGAGGAGGTGCTCGCCGCGGCCGGGGTGGACAGCGACCACCCGGGACATCCCGCGGCGCAGGCGGCCTATGAGGAGTTCTGGGAGCCGCACACCTTCACCGACCCGGAGGTCACCCCGCTGTTCGCCGGGCTGCGGGAGCGGGGAGTGCGGGTCGGGGTGCTGAGCAACACGATCTGGTCGCGGGGCTACCACGAGCGGGTGTTCGCCCGCGACGACGTCCTGCACCTCATCGACGCCGCCGTGTACACCTCCGAGATCCCGTACGTGAAGCCGCATCCCGAGGCGTTCCGCCGGGCGATGGCCGCCGTCGGCATAGGCGATCCGGCCCGCTGCGTGTACGTGGGGGACCGGCCCTATGAGGACGTCCACGGCGCGCAGCGACTGGGGATGCGGGCGGTGCTGGTCCCGCACTCCGACATCCCGGCCTCCCAGCAGGTCCCGATCGACGTCCACCCCGACGGGGTCGCCCACCGGCTGCTGGACGTGCTCGACCTGGTCGACGCCTGGAACGGCCTGACCAGGGCGGACGGCACCGACGCCGGAACCGGTGCCGGAACCGGCCGGATGTGACGGTCGACGGCCTGCCCCTGCTCACGGCGGGCCTGCTCGCGCTGGCCGCGCTGGTGGCCGGCTGGGTGGACGCCATGGTCGGCGGGGGCGGGCTGGTGCAGCTCCCGGCCCTGCTGCTCGGCCTGCCGGCGGCACCCCCGGCCCAGCTGCTGGCCACGAACAAGCTGGCCAGCGTCTGCGGGACGGCCACCTCCGCGGTGGCCTACCAGCGCCGGGTCCGGCCCGACCTGCGGACGGCGCTGCCGATGGCCGGTCTCGCCCTGGGTGGGGCCGCGGCCGGGGCCGCCTGTGCGAGCCTGCTGCCGACCCGGGTGTTCCGGCCGCTGGTGCTGGTCATGCTGGTGCTGGTCGCGGTGTACGTGGCGCGGCGCCCGGAGCTCGGCCGGATCACCGACCTGCGGTTCTCCGGGCGCCGTCACCACCTCACCGCGGGCGTGGTGGGTGCCGGGATCGGGTTCTACGACGGGATCTTCGGGCCGGGGACCGGATCATTCCTGGTGGTCGCCCTGGTCGGGCTGCTGGGGTATGCCTTCCTGCAGGCCAGCGCCAAGGCGAAGATCGTCAACCTGGCCACCAACCTGGGCGCCTTGCTGGTGTTCGTGCCGCAGGGGGCGCCGCTGTGGCGGCTCGGGCTGCTGATGGGGGCCGCCAATCTCGGTGGCGGCTACCTCGGGGCACGGACGGCGGTCGCCGCGGGCAACCGGTTCATCCGGGTGGCGCTGCTCGTGGTGGTCGGGGTGCTCGTGGTCCGGGTCGGCTGGGACGTCGCGCACGGCCGCTGACCCCGGCCGGTCCTGCCGCTTCCGGTCGCCGGCCGATCCCGGGACCTGTGCCGGGGACGGGGTCAGTTCCCGCCGGGCAGGGCGGCGACCGTCCGGGTCCAGCCCGCCGAGCGCCGGACGGAGGCGACCAGGATCCCCGCGGCCGCCAGGCGGGCCGGCCCGGAGGCGGGCCCGACCGCGGCGGCGGCCAGCGTCGCCACCCGGTCCTCCACGCCGGACGCCAGGGTGACCGCCCCCGCCGGGTTCGCCGGCGCATCGCCCAGGTCATAGGCGGGGGAGGCCGCCGGAGCCGGTGCCCCACCGGAGGACAGCAGTGTGGTCAGGTCGTCGCGTTCACCCAGGTGGGCCTGCCAGCAGGCCCGGGCCTGGTCGCGCTGGGCGGGGACGAGCCAGGCGGTGATCGGGCCGTAGGCGTAGGCGGCGGCGTGTTCCCCCTGCAACAGCCTGCCCAGCGCGGTGACCGCGGCGGACGGCAGCGGGGTGGACGTGGGGCGGGGGGTGCCGGGGGATGCGGTGCCCGCGGGTCCGGACGGGTTCCCGGTCGCGGTGGCACCGGCGGTCCCCGCCGCCGATCCGGCCGCAGCGGGGGTGGCGGTGTCCGTCCCGGCGTCGGTGGCCGGAGTCTGCGGGACGACGGGTCCGGGGACGGGCCGGGCGGCCGCCGCGGCGAGCAGATCGGCGAGCCCGGCGTGGGCGGCGGCCACCCGGGCCAGCAGGACGGCCAGGCCGGG
>DASTGO010000538.1:0-18437 GCA_035719045.1 Kineosporiaceae bacterium
CGGAACCTGCCCGCAGAGGTGGACCGGGCGGCCCCGCGAGCTCGTGGCTGTCGCGGGGCCGCCCAGGTCCAGGTCGGCCGGATTCACCTCGGCCGGAGGGCGATGCTGGGGCCGCAGGTCAGGCACCGGCCTCCGGGTCGACCTTCTTGGCGGCCTCGACCTCGAGGACGAGCTTGACCTTGTCGGCGATGAGCACGCCGCCGGTCTCCAGGGCCGCGTTGTAGGTCAGGCCCCAGTCCTTCCGGTTGATCGTCGCGGTGCCCTCGAACCCGGCCTTGGTGTTCCCCCACGGGTCCTTGGCCAGGCCGCCGAACTCCCAGGTCACGTCCACGGGGTGGGTGATGCCGCGGATGGTCAGGTCGCCGGTCATCACCAGGGAGTCGCCGTCGAGCTTGGCCGAGGTGCTGCGGAAGGTGATCGCCGGGTGCTGCTCCACCTCGAAGAAGTCGCCGCTCTTGAGGTGGCCGTCGCGCATCTCGTTGTTCGTGGTGATCGTGGTCGGGTCGATGTCCAGCCACGCGGAGGACTTCTCCGGGTTGTCGGCGTCGATCGTGGCGCCACCGGTGAAGCCGGCGAAGCTGCCGCGCACCGTCGAGACCATGGCGTGCCGGACGGCGAAGCCGATGGTGCTGTGGGTCGGGTCGAGGTCCCAGGTGCCGGTCAGGTCGGTGGGGAAGGCGCTCATGTGCGTGGTCTCCTGTGGGTGTGCCCGGGGTGCCCGCCCCGGGCTCATGACTGTGTGGGTACCGGCCGTCGCGGGGAGCGCCGGAGACGCCCCCGGTCGAACGGTCCCCCATCGCTCGGTATGGTTGAACACTAAACGACAGCGGTGGGGAGTTCAACCCGAGCTCACAGTCACGTCCACGAATCCCCCGAACGGATCCCCCGAGGACATCGGGGCGACCGGAGCGACTGCCGGGGAACCGCCGGGAACCGCCCCCACTGACCGGCCCTCGCCGCACCGGACCCTGCCGGACCGGACCGCACCGGCACTCCCGGAACGGACCGCACCGGCACTCCCGGAACGGACCCCGCCAGCGGCCCCTGTCGAACCAGCCCCGCCGGACCGGCTCCGCCAGCGGGCCCCCGGACCCGTACCCCCGGACCCGACCCGCAGCGCGCACCCGCGGCGCGGACCTCGGCGGAGCGGACGCCTTCGGGAATCAGTCGCCGGCGTGCCGACGCAGGTAGCGGCCGAAGTGCGGCACGGTGAAGGCGATCATGCCGCGCTCCCCGCTGTACACCAGACCCTTCTTGATCAGCGCGTCCCGGGCCGGGGACAGCGACTGGGGCTTGCGGTTCAGCGCCGAGGCGATCGCCGCGGTGGGCACCGCCCCGTCGGCGGGATCGGCGTCGCCGGCGACCCCCAGATCGGCCATCGCGCGCAGGTACTCCCGCTCGGCCGGAGTCGCCCGCTCATAGCGGGAGCCGAAGAAGCCCACCGCCAGTTCGGCCTCCGCCTCGGGAGCCGCCACCCGGACGTCGTCCCCGGTGATCGGGGTGCGCGGCGCGACATCCCAGACCACCTTGCCGTACGCCTGCACGAAGTACGGGTACCCGGCCGTGACGTCATAGAGGTCCCGCAGGGCGTCATCGGTGAAGTCGGCACCCTCGTCCTGCGCGGGAGCCCGCAGGGCCCGCTCCGCCCCGCCCGGGTCCAGCCGGTCGATCCGGGAGTAGCGGAACAGCCGCTCCGAATAGGACTTGCTCGCCGACAGCACGGCCGGCAGATGCGGCAGCCCCGCCCCGACCACGACGAGCGGCAGTCCGGTCTGGCTGATCTCGTGCACCGCGGCGCACAGGGCGGACAGGTCCGCGGGCTCGAGGTCCTGCATCTCGTCGATGAAGACGGCCACCCCCCGCCCGCTGTCCGCGGCGAGGCCGCCGACATCGCCGAGCAGTTCCACCAGGTCGATCTCGATGTCCCCCGAGTCGGCCCGGCCGGTCACGGCGGGCACCTCGATCCCCGGTTGCCAGCGGTCGCGCAGCCGGGGCGCCGCGGCACCCCGCCCGTCGTTCCCGCCGTCAGGTTTCAGCGCGAAGGACTTCAGCACCCCGAGGACATGGTCGACCTCGCCGCGGGGCGGCCCGCTGAGTTCCCGGACCGCCAGGTGCAGGGCGGCCGAGAGCGGACGGCGCAGCGAGGTGTCCGGGCGGGCCTCCAGCTTCCCGGTGCCCCACCCCCGGCGGACCGCCGCCGAGCGCATCGCGTTCAGCAGGACCGTCTTGCCGACCCCGCGCAGCCCGGTGAGCACGAGGCTGCGCTCCGGACGGCCCCGGGACACCCGTTCCAGGACGACGTCGAACGCGCCGAGCTCCACGTCCCGCCCCGCCAGCTCCGGAGGCCGCTGGCCGGCGCCGGGCGCGTACGGGTTGCGCACCGGGTCCACGCTCGGACCGTATCGGAGGATCTAGCGGAATCCACTAGACAGGCACAGACACGCCGAGCGCCGATCCGCCCATCCCGGACAATCCGCCTCTCTGGGCAAATCTAGGCGAGGAACTAGAGAGCGTGAGACCAAGGACGAGTGGCGCTCTCCGAGTTCCCGCTGAGACGCGGGAAGGGAAGACCCCGTCCGTGTACTGCTGCTCCAGCCAGGTCCCGCGCTCAGGTAGTGCCGCGTCAAGGGCAGCGAGGTCGGCGACGTACGTGATCACCACGCCGGCGGCATGCCCAGCCTGAACGGGCGTCATGACCGAGATTCGTCAGGGTTCACGGCGGTTCACTCGGATTCGGTGTGAGACGGGCTGCTATCTCTGGCCTTGCGGCGGGTCGACCGGGAATGATCCGGGCATATGACGTCCGAGTGTCCCGGGCCCGAGTCGGGGTGGGCAGCCGCACCGGCCCCGATCCGCTTCCCGGTGGGACCACCCGGCACCCTGCCGGTGATCCCGCCCGGCTCGGTCCGTTCCGGCACCCACGCTCCGGTCCCCGAGGCGGCCGCCGGCCCGGGAGCGGACAGTTCGGGGGCGAACGGTTCGGTGACGGACGGCCCGGACTCCCCGGACCTGCGCACAACAGTGCTCGTCCTGGCCGGTCTGCTCGGCGCGGCTCTGCTCGCAGTGCTGCTCGCGGTGCAGGACCTGCGGTGACAGGCCAGGGCTGCCGTCCAACCTCTGGTTCTGCCTCTCGATGACCCCGTCTCGGGCTGTCTAGCGTAGGCACTAGACAGCCCGAGACGGGGCGATCGGCCGCTCAGAAGCCACTCGCGGGAACCACCGGCCACAGCCGGCACGGCCCGCAAGCGGAAGGCCAGGCCGGCGCCAACTGCCCGCGGACCACCGCGGACCACCGCCAGCCGCCCCACGGCCCGGGGGGCCGGAACCGGAGGGTCAGGGCTTGCGGACGGGGCGCAGCTCGCGGTTCTCGGCGGGCTCCGCGATCGCGGCCCGGAAGGGGCTGGCCGGGTAGGTGCCGAGCACCCGCAGATGGACCGAGAAGAACTCCAGTTCCTCCAGGGCGAGCACGACCGGGGTCTGCTTCGGGTGGCCCTCGATGTCGGCGTAGAACTGGGTGGCGAAGAAGGTGCCGCCGAGCTGGTAGCTCTCCAGCTTGGTCATGTTGACGCCGTTGGTGGCGAACCCACCCATCGCCTTGTAGAGCGCGGCCGGGACGTTGCGCACCCGGAAGACGATCGAGGTGATCATCGGACCGTCATCGAGCGGCTGTTCGGCGGCCTCCCGGGCCAGCACCAGGAACCGGGTCGTGTTGTGGTGCGCGTCTTCGACGTTCTCGGCGAGGATCTCCAGTCCGTACAGGTCCGCGGCCAGCCTCGGCGCCAGCGCAGCGACGGACGGGTCCCCGAGCTCGCCGACCTCACGGGCGGCGCCTGCGGTGTCGTCGGCGATCGCCGGGGACCACCGGTTCTCCCGGATGATCCGCCGACACTGCCCCATCGCATGGATGTGGCTGCGCACGGTGCGGATCTGGTCCAGGGTCGTCCCTGGCAGGGCCATCAGCTGGAAGTGGATCGGCAGGAAGTGTTCGCCGACGATGTGCAACTGGGAGACGGGCAGCAGGTGGTGGATGTCGGCCACCCGGCCGGCCAGGGAGTTCTCCACCGGGATCATCGCCAGGTCCGCCTGCCCGGTCTCGACGGCGTCGAAGGCGTCCTCGAAGGTCTGGCGGGGCAGTGGCTCCAGGGACGGGAACATCTCCCGGCAGGCGATGTCGGAGTTCGCGCCGGGTTCGCCCTGGTAGGCGATCCGGCCGGTCGGCACGGGCACCGGCGACGGGGCCGCGCTGCTGGTCGGTTCCACGACTCACCAGGGTACGGCCGGGCCTGCCCGCCCCCCCGCGCCGGACACCGGTCCACCGGGAGGGAGCGTCGCGGGGCCGTCACACCACCGCCAATCTGGCGAAATCATCTGATTACCTGTCGTGATGTGGTCAGCTTCGCGCGTCATGCGATGGACGCCACAGCCCACCATCCGGCAGGCTGCCTCCTTGTGACGGTCCGTACCGCCGATTCCCGGTTTCCGCGGGGGGCGGTCACACTCAGCGAGCAGAGCGCTCTGTTTCCGACCGGCTTTCTGGTCACCGGACTGTTCGCCGCCGGGCTGGCCACTTTCGCCCTGCTCTACGCACCGCAACCGCTTCTTCCCACGATCGCCGGGCAGTACCACCTGGACCCCGCCTCGGCGAGCCTCGTGATCTCGGTGAGCACGGCCGGGCTGATGACCGGGGTGGTCCCGGTCGCGGTGGCGGGGCGGCGGCGGGACCGGCGGCTGGTCATGCTCGGCTCACTCGCGGTGGCCGCCGTACTGGGGCTGCTCGTGGCGGCCGCCCCGACCTGGCCGCTGCTGTTGCTGCTGCGCGGGCTGCAGGGGATGGCGCTGTCCGGGGTCCCGGCCATGGCCGTCTCCTATGCCACGGAGCGGGCCGGGATCTCCCGGGCCGGCCTGGTGTCCGGGCTCTATGTCGCCGGGACCACGGTGGGCGGGCTGTCCGGCCGGGTGGTGGCCGGCATCCTCGGGGACGTCGCCGGCTGGCGGGTGGGTCTGGGGTGGGCGGCGCTGATGGGCGCGGTGGCCACGGCGGTGGCCTGGCTGCTGCTCCCTGTCGGCCGGGGCGTGCACCACCCGAGACCACCCCGGCCGACGGGCCGGGCCTGGGCAGCGTTCAGCGCGCTGTGGCGGGACGCGGACTCCCTGCAGCTCGGGCTCTGCCTGATCGCGGCGCTGCTGATGGCGGCCTTCGTCGCGACCTACAACACGATGACCTTCCGGCTGACCCGGGAGCCGTATCTGCTGTCCCCCACGACCGTGGGCCTGGTGTTCCTGACCTACCTGGCCGGGACGCTCGCCTCGGCGGTGGCGGGCCGCCTGGCCGACCGGCTGCCGCGCCGGCTCCTCGTGGCCTGTTCCGCCCTCCTCGTCACCGGCGGTGCGGCGCTGATGTCCGCCCGGCCGCTCGGCCTGGTGGTCACCGGGCTGGCCATGCTCACCGCCGGGTTCTTCGCGGCGCACGGGGTGGCCAACGGCTGGGTCGGGCTGGCGGCCAGCCGGCACCGCGGCACGGCGACGGCCCGGTACACGGTCTGGTACTACGCGGGCTCCACCCTGGGCGGCCCGCTCGGTGGACTGGCGCTGAGCCTCGGCGGCTGGACCGCGACGGCCCTCCTGGTCGAGACCCTCGGCGTGACTGCCGCCATGATCGCGCTCCTGCTGCCCGCGCAGGCCGCGGCGGGCGCGCACCGGATGCCCTGACCCACCGGATGTCCTGACCCACCGGTCCGGCCAGGTGCGCCGGGCGGACGAGCCCGGTCACCCCCGGTCAACGGTCAGCCCGCCGGCCAGGCCGGCCGGTCGACGGTCAGCCAGGTCAGCCGGTCAGCTCGAGCAGCCAGCCCGGACCGGTCACGCCGACCCCGGGCGGCAACCGGTCCCGCAGTCCGCGGTCGGCGGTGACCACGAGAACGGTGTCGACGCCGCCGTCCACGGGATCGACCGCGGCCAGGCGTTCCCCGGCCACATCGACGATCGCGCTGTCCCCGTCCCGCTCGGCCCGGACCACCCGGACCACCGCCCCCTCCGGAGCCGCCGCCCGGCGGGCCTGCCCCTCGACTACCGCCACCACCTCGGCCAGCACCCCGACCGACCCGCCCGGCAACCGGACCTCCCGACCCGCCAACCGGTCGAGCGCGGCCAGCCACCGGGTGGCGGCACCCAGCCGGTCCCGCCACCAGCCGTCCGGGCGTGACCCCATCACATTGGCCACGTCGACGACGAGGCTGACCTGCTCCGGCATCCGCCCACTCTGTCACGGGCCCGCGGGCTGTCACAGGCTCCCTGGCCAGGCCGCACTGGTGGCCAGGCCGCACAGGTGGCCAGGCCGCACAGGTGTCAGGTCGGGTCAGGGCGGCCGAGCAGGGCACGGGCGGCGACCACGACATCGTCCTCGGAGGCGAGCACGAGTTCGGCGGCGTCCCCGAGCGGCACGAACGAGTCCTCGGCGGTGACCCGCGCCAGCCGCCCGGTGAACCCCGCCTCGAGCAGGTCGGTGATCAGCCCCTCGCTGACCCCGCCGCTGCGGCGCGTCTCGTCCACCACCAGCAGGCGGCCCGTCTCGCGGGCCTCCCGCAGCACGTCCTCGACCGGCAGCGGCGCCAGCCACCGCAGGTCGACCACACGGCAGCCGATGCCTTCCGCGGCCAGCCGCCGGGAGGCCCGCAGCGACATTCGCAGCCCGTTGCCGAAGGTGGCGATGGTCAGGTCGTTGCCGCTGCCCCAGGTGGCCGCCCGCCCGATCGGGATGTGCCCCATCTGCCAGGTGTCCGGCGGAGCGTACGGGGCACGCCAGCCGCCGTCACCGGGTTCGGCCAGGTCCCGCTCGTGGTACAGGGCGATCGGCTCGAGGAAGACACAGACGGTGCCCTCGGCCTCGGCTGCGGCCAGGCAGCTGCGCAGCAGGGCGGGGGCGTCCGAGGGATGGGCCGGGCAGGCGACGACCAGCCCGGGGATGTCCCGGAGCACCGCGACGGCGTTGTCGTTGTGGAAGTGCCCGCCGAAACCCTTCTGGTACGCCAGGCCAGCGATCCGGACCACCAGCGGGTTCCGGTAGGCCCCCTGGGAGAAGAACCGCAGGCTGGCAGCCTCGCCCCGGAGCTGGTCCTCGGCGTTGTGCAGGTAGGCCAGGTACTGGATCTCCGGGACCGGCAGCAGACCGGCCAGTCCCGCCCCGAGCGCCAGGCCGAGGACGGACTGCTCGTCCAGCAGGGTGTCGATCACCCGGGAGGCGCCGAGTTTGCGCTGCAGGCCGCGGGTCACCCCGTACACGCCGCCCTTGCGCGCGACATCCTCCCCGAGCACGACCAGGTGCGGGGCGGCGGCGCCCGCGTCGAGCAGGGCCCGGTTGATCGTCTGGCCGAGGGTCAGCGGCTCCTCGGTCTCCGGCAGCCGGTCGGCGAACACCCGGTGCCGTTCGGATGGGTCGGCGGCCATCGCGGCCCGGTCGGCGACCGCTCCGGGACGGCCGGGCTGCAGCGGGGCCATCACCTGCTCGGCGCTGGTCAGCCGGGGCCGCCCGACCGCCTCGGCCACCGCCGCCGTCACCTCGTCCCGGCAGCCGGTCCAGCGGGACCGGACCTGGGCCGGGGTGAGCAGCCGGGCCCGGACCACGGCCCGCATGGTCGCGGCGAGCGGGTCCCGCTGCAGGTCGGCCTGGATCTCCACCGGGGTGCGGTAGGCGGACTCCAGGTCCGACCCGGCGTGTCCGCCGATCCGCACGGTCGCCAGGTGCAGCAGCACGGGCACCTGCCGCTCCCGGGCCAGTGCGGCGGCCTCTCGCGCCACCCGCAGGGTCTCCACCGGGTCGTAGCCGTCGGCGTAGCGGTACTCCAGGCCGGGCCGGCCTTCGTACAGGGCCTGGATCCAGCCCTCGGGGGTGCGCACCGAGATCCCGAGCCCGTTGTCCTCGCAGACCAGCAGCAGCGGCAGCGGGATCTGCTGCCGGGCCGTCCAGCAGGCCGCGTTGACCGCCCCGGTGGCGGTGGAGTGGTTGGCCGAGGCGTCCCCGAACCCGGCCACCACGAGGGCGTCGTCCCGCCAGCGCAGCGGCCGCCGCAACCGGGCAGGCAGATTCTGCTGCCGCCCGATCGCCCAGGCGACGCCGAGGGCCCGGGGCAGGTGGCTGGCGATCGTCGAGGTCTGCGGGATCACCGCGAGGTCCGGATGGCCGAACACCTTGTGGCGGCCGCCGGCGATCGGCTCGTCCGCGCTGCCGGCCAGCCCGAGCGCGACGTCCAGGACGGCGTCACCGTGGCCGGCCCGCGCGGCCCGGGCCAGGTAGAAGCCGCCGGACCGGTAGTGCAGCAGGGCCGGATCGCCGGGCCGGGTGACCAGGCCGACCGCGGCGTTCGCCTCATGACCGGCCGAGCCGATCGTGAAGAAGCCGCATCCCGCGGCGCGCATCCTCCGGGCGGCGACGTCGAGCCAGCGGCTGGCCATCTGCGCGGACAGCAGGTCGAGCAGATCCTGCTCCTCGGCGGCGGTGACCGGCTGCGCACCACGGACGGGGGCGGTGTCCAGCCCGTCGAGCACGGGCGCCAGGTGCGCGACCAACTCCTCGCCCGGTCCGGCCCCGGCAAGGTCCACCGGCGCAGGTGCAGTCACCTCGGGTGACCATCCACGGTGGCCCATGCTCCTATCCTGGCAGGGCCGCGGGGTACCCCGTGGGAGGTGGCGGGCGACGCACCCGGGATGACGGGCGGGGCGCGGACCGGACCCCGGCGGGACCACGGATTCACCGGAGGGCCGTCCGCCTGTGACCGGCCTGCGACCCGCCGCCGAGCGCCGACCACCCCTGACATGCCATTCTCGTGCTCTGTCTCGCCGACCCGAGGGGCGTCAGGGGCAGACACGACCGGCCGGGAGCAGGGAGAGCCGGCCGGTAGCCAGGACGCCGAGGGAGAGGGAGGTCAGCGTGGCCGAGGACGCCGCGCCGCGGGGGGGAGCCCGGACCCGGCTGGCCGACGACGTGTACCGGGAGTTGCGGACGGACATCCTGCTCGGCCGGCTGCGGCCCCGCGACCACCTGGTCGAGGTCGACCTGGCCGAACGCCTGCAGGTGAGCCGGACCCCGATCCGGGAGAGCCTGCAGCGACTGGCCGCCGACGGGCTGATCGTCTCCCACCGGCGGCGCTGGGTGGTCTACGAGCACACCCTCGAGGAGATCGCCGACATCTACGAGGTCCGGATGGCCCTGGAGGGCTACGCCGCCCGGCTGGCCTGTCAGCGCGCCACGGCCGAGCAGGTCAGCCGGCTCAAGGAGTGGTTCGACGACCGGCCCGCCGACGGGTCGTCGTGGTTCCCGGAGTTCAACACCCGGTTCCACGAGCTCATCACCGAGGCGGCCAACAACCCGTACTTCCAGCGGCTGGCGGACAGCAACCGCTTCTACACCTTCAACAATCAGCTGGCCGAGTACTACGACCGGCAGGACGTCCAGGACTCCAACGCCCAGCACGCGATCATCCTCGAGGCGATCCTGGCCCGTGACCCGGAGGCCGCCGAGCGGGCCGCCCGCGATCACGTCGAATTCTCGCTGCGGCTGATCCGCGAACGCCTGCACGGCCAGGGCTGAGCCACCGCCGTACCGGTCGTCCCGGGGCCGAGTGCCGAGCCCGGCGGTTCCGCGGCGGCAGATGGGGATCACCGGTCCCGGCGACGCGGCCGGAACCGGTGTCGGCGGGTCAGGGTGCCGTCGGGGTGCCCGTCGCCGTACCAGTGCCCGTCGCCGTACCAGTGCCCGTCGTGGTCGTCGGGGTGGCCGTGGTGGGCGTGGCCGTGCCAGTACCGGTCGCGGTCGGCGTCGGGCTCCCGGTCGGCGTCGCAGTCGGGCTCGTCGTCGGGTCCGCGGTCGGGGACGGCGAGGTGGTCGGGCTCGTCGTCGGACTACTGGTCGGGCTCGTGGTCGTGGACGGTGACGCCGTCGGGTCCGTGGTCGGGGACGGCGAAGTCGTCGGACTACTGGTCGGGCTCGTCGTCGTGGACGGCGACGCCGTCGGGTCCGTGGTCGGGGACGGGGAAGTCGTCGGACTACTGGTCGGGGACGGCGACGTTGTCGGGTCCGTGGTCGGACTACTGGTCGGGGACGGCGACGCTGTCGGGTCCGTGGTCGGACTCCCGGTCGGGTCCGTCGTCGGGGACGGCGAAGTCGTCGGACTACTGGTCGGGTCCGTGATCGGGGACGGCAGCGTCGCGGCCGGCGGGTTGCCGGCGTTCGCGGGAGGTCCGGGCGGGTTGGTGTCCACACCGGGGGGCGGGGTCGGGATGGCCGTCGGGGTGCCGGTGGCGTAGGAATCCGCGAGCGCGAGCACCAGCCCCACGTAGCTGTTGGAGTGGTTGTACCGGTAGACGGCGTTCCAGCGGTCGGTCTGGGTGGACAGGTCTCCGCCGCCCGCACACAGGTACCGGGCAGCGCCCAGCGCCGCGTCGTCCACGTTCTGCGGGTCGGCGATCCCGTCCCCGTTGCCGTCGGCTCCGTAGGCCGTCCACGTCCCGGGGATGAACTGCATCGGCCCGACCGCCCGGTCGTAGACGGCGTTGCCGTCCAGCCGCCCGCCGTCGGTGTCGCGGATCGCGGGGAAGCCGTTGCCGTCCAGCAGCGGACCGTAGATGGCGGGGGAGACCCGGCCGTCCGCCGTGACCCCGGCACCGCCGAACCGGGCGTGGTTGCTCTCCACCCGTCCGATCCCGGCCAGCAGGCTCCAGCTGATCTTGCACTGCGGGTCCTGGGTGGCCATGGTCTGCGCTGCCTTGACGTAGGCCTGCAGCACCCGGGCCGGAATCCCCGAGGAGGTCAGCGCCTGGGTGACGACCGGTCCGGTGGGCGGGGCGGTCGTCGTCGGGATGAGCGCCGACAGTTGCGTCCCGGCCACCGGGGAGGCCAGCACCAGCACCTGGGGATCGGAGTGCCCCGGTGCCGGCGGCTCACGGTCGTCGAACCCGGCACCGGCCCGGTCCTGCCCGGAGCCGGAGATCGCCTCCCGGGGGTCCGGGTCGACGACGGAGGCACCCGAGCCACCGGCCGGCACCGTCTCCGCGCCGGAGATCGCCCCGGCGTTGAGGCTGCTGGCCAGGACCAGCGGCAGCCCGAGCGGCAGTCCCAGGACCACGGCCCTGACCGCCGGGGTCCGTAGCCGGCACGGGATCCGTGTGAACCGTCGGAATGCCTCGCCCCCACCCATACCGGGACCCTAGGCAACCCTGCGTCGCCGTGTGAACCCCTCACCTGGCACATGTCACGGATGTGCCATGTACCGTTCGAGCCAGGTAAAGGCCTTCTGAAGTCCTGAAACTACTGATCGTGACGCCCGCCAACCCACTGCGCGATCACGTTCCGACTCCGCCTGCCCAGCCCGGCGCCCGTCCACGCGACGCCCGGCGAGCCGCACTGACAACAGTCCCGCACTGACAACAGTCCCGCGCTGACGACAGCCGCGGCCGTGGACGGCCCGCCCGGCGCGGGTCTGCGCAGGAGTCCGCCGTGACTACTTCAGCAGCCGGGACAGCCGGCGGTCGGCCAGCACCTTGCCGCCGGTCTGGCAGGTCGGGCAGTACTGCAGCGCGGAGTCGGCGAAGCTCACCTCACGGACGGCGTCCCCGCACACCGGGCAGGCCTGCCCGGCCCGCCCGTGGACCCGCATCCCGGCGCGTTTGGCGTCCTTCAGTTCCTTGGCGGGCTTGCCCCGGGCTGCGTCCACCGCGGAGGTGAGCACCGAGCGCAGGGCGTCGTACAGCCGGGTCACCTCGGCCTCGTCGAGCCGGCCGGCGATGGCGAACGGCGACAGCCGCGCGGCGTGCAGTACCTCGTCGCTGTAGGCATTGCCCACCCCGGCCAGGATCGACTGGTCGCGCAGCAGCCCCTTGACCTGCTGCCGCGAGCCCTCGAGGATGCCGGCGAGCCGGGCCTGGTCGAAGCCGCCTGCCAGCGGGTCCGGGCCGAGCGAGGCGATCCCGGGCACGTCGGCGATCGAGCGGACGACATACACCGCGAGCCGCTTCTGGGTGCCCGCCTCGGTCAGGTCGAAACCGGGCTCGTCACCGGTCTCGGGGTCGAGCAGCCGGACCCGCAGTGCCAGCGGGCTCTTGCCGGGCCGGATCGCCGTGGACGGCAGCGCGTCGGACCAGCGCAGCCACCCCGCCCGGGCCAGGTGGAAGACCAGATGCACCCCGTCGACGTCGAGGTCGAGGAACTTGCCGTGCCGCTGCACCGCGGTGACGGTCAGCCCATGCAGAGCGGTCGGTGGCGGGTCGTAGGTCTTGAGCACGCTGATCGCGCCGACGTCCACCCGGGCGACCACCCGACCCACCGCCTGCTGGCGCAGGAAGTCGGCCAGCGCCTCAACCTCCGGCAGTTCCGGCATGCCGACAGTCTGCCCGGCCCCACCGTCAACGGCGACGCCTCGACGCAGACCTCGACGTCCCCGGCGAGGTGGTCACCCGCTGCCGGCGCTGCGGCATCCCCGTCGCCGGCGGCCGCCGACGGACCCTCGGCCCATCGGCCCTCAGTCCGAGTGGATCAGGCGCAGCGGGCCGGTCGGCGGGGAGTCCACCTGCACCTCATGCCGGCAGGTGAGGCTGAACCCGGGATTCTCGTCCAGGGTGACGAACGCGGTGACGACGTGGGTCGGGCGGCGGCGGGGCAGGCTGACCGAGACGTCGAGGCCGACGCAGGCGTTCGGCTCCAGCTCCCGCAGCCGGCAGCGGACCACCTGCCGGCTGTCCACCCGCTCGGTGAGGACCTCGGCGCCGGCCGGCGGGGTCACCGAGGTCACCCGGACCCCCGGCGGCAGGGCCACCCCGATGCACAGGTCGGACAGCCGGTCCCGATGCGGGTTGGCGGCCATCACCAGCAGCTCCGCGGGCTCCCCGTTCGCGGCCGGCAGCGAGTCGACCATGACCACGGGCAGCGGACCGATGTCCGCCGGGCCGGTGACCGTACGGTCCGGAACCGGCACCGGAACGGGTGCAGGCCACGACGGCAGCTCGAGTGCGTCGAAGGCTTTCGGTGCCTTCATCGACCCCTCCTCGGTCCGCGCGGAATACCGGCCAGTGCCGACCCGCACCTGGTGACGACCGGCGCACCCCGTCGGCGACGGCCACTGGTCACCCGGCGCTGTCCCGGCGGGTCAGGGTCGAGGGCATCACGCAGGTCAGCCCACAGGGAAGGGGCCGACCAGGACGTTAGGGGGGACTTGAAGGTGCCTTGACGGTGCCGGGCGACGGTGCGGGACCCGGCCGCCCGGCACCGGCTACGGCTGGCGGACCAGGGCGGTGAGCAGGCGCTCCAGTTCGGCCACCGGGTCCGCGGTGAGACCGGAGTGCACCGGCCCGGGCTGGACGACGGTGCTGCGGGGAGCGGTGAGCCAGCCGAAACGCTCCCGCGGCCGGCGGCGGGCGGGCTGTCCCGCATCGTCCCCGCCGTCGCAGACCGCGACCACCCCGTGCAGCGCGGTCTCCACCAGTTCCAGGTCGACGCCCGCGTCCAGTGCCCGCAGCCGGGCCTGGTCGACGTGCACCCGGGCTCCGACGAAGTCCCGCGCCTGGCAGTACACGATCACCCCGACGTTGATGCACTCGCCGCGGTCGACCCGGGGGACGGCCCGCAGCAGCGCGTACTCGAAAGGCACCAGGCTCGGCGTCATCCCGACCACTCCGGGCGTCATCCCGACCACTCCGGACGCCAGGGCCGCGGCGCCTCCAGCCGGGCGGTGAGGTAGCGGGCGTACAGCAGGCGGGTCGACGCCGGGTCCTGGCCGAGCCACACGTCGGGGACCAGGCCGAGCACCTCGTCCAGCAGCCGCGTGGTGACCGCGGCGGTCATCAGCCCGTCCACGGCGCTGATCCCGTCCGGGCCGAGCTCCCCGGCCCGGCCGAGCAGGATGTGTTCGGACAGGTCGTACCGACGGGCCGCCCAGGTCTGCACCGCGGGCCAGGCGTGCTGGAAGATCAGCGAGGCGCCGTGGTCGATCGCCCACAGCTCCCGGTGCCAGACCAGCAGGTTCGGGTTGCGCCAGGTCCGGTCGATGTTCGCGGCGTAGGCGTCCAGCCAGACGATCCGGGCCGCCTCCTGCGGGTCCGGCCGCCACGACGTCCCGTCGTAGCCGATCGAGCCCGGCAGGAAGTCCACCCCCAGGTTCAGCCCGGCACTGGCGGCCAGCAGGTGCTGGATCTCCGGGTCGGGTTCCCGCTTGGCGATCTCGGCGTCGAGGTCGGCGAGCACGAGTTCGGGGACCCGCAGCCCCAGCCGCCGGGCCAGTTCACCGACCAGCACCTCCGCGACCAGGGCGGCCGTCCCCTGGCCGGCGCCGGAGAACTTCGCGACGTAGGTGCCGTCGTCGTCGGCCTCCACGATCCCGGGGAGGGAACCACCCTCGCGCAGGGGTGCCAGGTATCGCAGGATGCGCACACCTCGCAGCACGGGGAAACCCTACGGCTGTCCTGCCGAACGCCGTGATCCGCATCTGCTCGCTAGGCTCGATCGAGCCAGGAGGTGTCGGGGTGACACCGGCAAGCTGCGGGTGCCGCGCTCGATCCCAGGGGCCGCACGGGTGCCCGCCCGGACTGCGAGAGGAGCCGTCATGGCTCACGACCGCGCAGGTCAGCCAGCACAACCGAGCGACCTGGTCGACGTCGCCCACCTCGTCACGGCGTACTACACCACCTGGCCGGACCTGACCGACCCCGGGCAGCGGGTGGCGTTCGGGACCTCCGGCCACCGGGGTTCCAGCCTCAACGGCTCGTTCACCGAGGCGCACATCCTCGCCACCACACAGGCGATCTGCGACTACCGCACCGCGCAGGGCGTCGCCGGCCCGCTGTTCGTCGGCCGGGACACCCACGGGCTGTCCGAACCGGCCTGGGCCAGTGCCCTGGAGGTGCTTGCGGCCAACGGGGTCACCGCCCTGGTCGACGCCGCGGACCGGTACACCCCGACCCCGGCCGTCTCGCACGCGATCCTCAGCCACAACCGGGGCGTCGGTGCCACCGGCCCCGGCCGGGCGGACGGCATCGTGGTCACCCCCTCGCACAACCCGCCCAGCGACGGCGGTTTCAAGTACAACCCGCCGCACGGCGGCCCGGCCGACACCGACGCCACCAAGTGGATCGAGAACCGCGCCAACGAACTCATCGCCGGCAACCTCGCCGAGGTCAGGCGGGTGCCGCTGGCCCGGGCCCTGGCCGTGGAGACCACCGCCCGCTACGACTTCCTCGGCCACTACGTCGAGGACCTGCCGTCGGTGCTCGACCTCGACGCGATCCGTGCCGCGGGGATCCGGATCGGCGCGGACCCCCTCGGCGGCGCCAGCGTCGACTACTGGGCGGCCATCGCCGAACGGCACCGGCTCGACCTCACCGTGGTCAACCCCCTGGTCGACCCGACCTGGCGGTTCATGACCCTGGACTGGGACGGCAAGATCCGGATGGACTGCTCGTCCCCGTCCGCGATGGCCTCGCTGATCGCCAATCGGGAGGCCTACGCCGTTTCGACCGGCAACGACGCCGACTCCGACCGGCACGGGATCGTCACCCCCGACGCCGGGCTGATGAACCCCAACCACTTCCTCGCCGTCGCCATCGAGTACCTGTTCACCCATCGCGCGAACTGGCCGGCCGACACGGCGATCGGGAAAACCCTCGTCTCCAGCTCGATGATCGACCGGGTGGCCGACGGGCTCGGCCGGACGCTGCTGGAGGTCCCGGTCGGTTTCAAGTGGTTCGTGCCCGGACTGCTCGACGGATCCGTCGGCTTCGGCGGGGAGGAGTCCGCCGGGGCGTCCTTCCTGCGCAAGGACGGGACCGTCTGGACCACCGACAAGGACGGCATCCTGCTCGCCCTGCTGGCCTCGGAGATCCTCGCCGTCACCGGGACGTCCCCGAGCGAGCGCTACCGGGAGCTGACCGCCAGGTACGGCGACCCCGCGTACGCCCGGGTCGATGCCCCCGCCACCCGCGACCAGAAGGCGCTGCTCGGCAAGCTGTCCGCCGAGCAGGTCACGGCGACCGAACTGGCCGGCGAGCCGATCACCGCGACACTCACCGCGGCGCCCGGCAACGGCGCGGCGATCGGCGGGCTCAAGGTGGTCACCAAGCAGGCCTGGTTCGCCGCCCGGCCGTCCGGGACCGAGGACGTCTACAAGATCTACGCCGAGTCGTTCCGCGGCCCGGAGCACCTGGCCGAGGTGCAGGCGGCGGCCCGCGAGGTGGTCACCTCGGCCCTGGGCGGCTGACCGGCACATCCACACCGACCGGTCCCCTCGATCCGCACGGGGACCGTCACGAGCCCGGGTGATGCCGCCCGCCCGAACGTCTGGCATCGCCCGACTCCGCGGGCCCGCACCGGTCCCCCCTTTCCCGGTGCGGGCCCGCGGCTGTCCGGCCGGACCCCGTAGGCTCTTGGTCCGTGGCCGATGTGCGACCGATGTCCGCCCTGCGTCCGCCCGCTGCGCTCGCCGCCCGGGTCAGTGCCCCGCCCTATGACGTCATGGACGTCGAGGAGGCCCGGACGCTGGCCGCCGGCAATCCGGACAGCTTCCTGCACGTGTCCCGCCCGGAGATCGACCTGCCGCCCGACGTGGACCCCTACGACGCGCAGGTGTACCGGCAGGGGCGGCGGGCGCTGGAGGAGTTCGTCGCCCGTGGCGTCCTGGTCCGCGACACCGCCCCCGGGTACCTGGTGTACCGGCAGACGTGGAACGGGGCCTGCCAGACCGGGGTCGTCGGCTGCGCGGCCGTCGCGGACTACGAGTCCGGGCTGATCCGCACCCACGAACACACCCGCCCGGACAAGGAGAACGACCGGGTCCGGCACGTCGACGCCCTCGCCGCGCACGACGAGCCGGTGTTCCTGCTCACCCCGCCGAGCGCCGACCTGGGCAAGCTGATCGCCGAGGTGACCGCCGAACCACCGGAGTACGACTTCACCACCGGAGACGGCGTCGGGCACGTGCTGTGGCCGGTCAGCCGGCCGGACCGGGTCGACGCGCTGCGGGAGGCGCTGACCGCCCTGCCCACGCTGTACGTCGCTGACGGCCATCACCGCAGCGCGGCCGCGGTCACCGTGCACGGGTTGCGCCGGCAGCGCCGCGCGGAGTCCGGGGCGGACAGCGGCGCCGGGGAGGACGCGGCCTTCCTCGCCGTGGTGTTCCCCTCCGACGAGCTGCGCATCCTGCCGTACAACCGGGTGGTGGCCGACCTCGCCGGGCACACTCCTGCCACCCTGCTCGACGCGCTGGCGGACCGGTTCGAGGTCACCCCGGCCGCCGGTGCCGTAGAGCCGGACCGCCGCCACGACTTCGGCCTGTACCTCGCGGGTCAGTGGTACCGGCTGAGCGCCCGGCCGGGACTGGTCGACGAGACCGGACCGATCAGTCGGCTGGACGTGACCGTGCTGCAGGAGCAGGTGCTCGCCCCGCTGCTGGGGATCGGCGACCCCCGCACGGACACCCGGATCCGGTTCGTCGGCGGGATCCGCGGCACCGCCGAACTGGAACGCCTGGTCGACGCGGGCAGCGCCGCGGTGGCGTTCAGCCTGTACCCCACCTCCGTGGACGAACTGCTGGCCGTCGCCGACGCCGGGACGGTGATGCCGCCGAAGTCCACCTGGTTCGAGCCGAAACTGCGCAGCGGCCTGTTCGTCCACCCTCTGGACTGACGACCGGCCTCTGGACTGACGACCGGGTTCAGCCTGCAGGGGTGGGCGGCCGGCGCCCGGCGAAGCCGAGCCAGCGGTCCACCACCCCGGCGTCCTCGGGCACCACGATCCGGGGGCCGAACCCTCCCGGGCCGCGCAACCGCGACTCGTTGGCCTCGCCCCAGCTCAGATAGACCACCGCGAGATCCTCGGGCAGGGCCACCGGCACGCCGGTGCCGGTAGCGATGTCCCAGGCGTGCAGCAGGGCGTCGTTGGGGAACATGAGCAGGAAGCGGCCGATCGTCGTGGGGCCCAGCAGCCGGGACTGCACGGGCCTGGCCAGGGCATCGCCGTCGAGGCGGGTCCGCAGCCCGCGACGGGTGTCCAGCCAGAGCGTCGCGAGTTCGCCGTCCGGGACTTCGGCGGTCCGCCCCGGTCCGCCCGGTGCGGGTGCCGGCCGATCGTCGAGCCAGGCGGCGATCAGGTCCTGCCCCCACAGCAGATGGGCGAGCACGTCCCGGGCGGACCAGTCCGGGCACGGCGTCGGCAACGCCCACGATCCCTCGGGGACCACCTGGACCACCCCGTCCACCACCTGGAACGCCCGGTCGTAGCGGCCGAGGATCAGCTCGGCGTCCAGAACCGGTTCCGGTGCCGGGCCGGCGGGGCCCGGCGCGGGCGACGGGGTCGGTGCGGGCCGGGGAGCGGCGCTCACGGACTCGGTCACGGCATCCTCCTTGTCGGTCCGTACACTCCACCAGTAGTCAACAGACCTTGTTAGGCGACTTAATAAGGTGAT
>DASTGO010000539.1:0-16670 GCA_035719045.1 Kineosporiaceae bacterium
CGGCAACTCGGGGATGACGGCGCCCGGTCGACGGGTACCCAAGGACGGCCTCGTCGCCGTCCTGTCCGCCGCCCCTGCGCGGGCCAAGGTGGGGACGTCGTGGATCGGCAGCCCTCCGGTGCAGTTGCGCCGGGCACCGAAACAGGTCGACCAGAGCCGCACGTTCGCCCCGGCCCGGCACTTGAAGGTGGCCCGCGGGATCGTGGAGGTGTTCCGGCTGGTCCCCGCGACAACAGCGCTGACGCTGCTCCTCGGCGTGCTGCTGGCCCTCGCGGCTGTCGTCCAGCGGCTGGGGTGGCCGCTGGCCGCGGCGGTCAGCGGCGTCGTGGTCCTGGCTGCCGGCGTGGTGGCCGCCGTGGTGACGTCCGTCGCCAAGTGGGTCCTGGTGGGTCGGATCCGGGCGAGCGAACACCCCCTGTGGAGCTCGTTCGTCTGGCGCAACGAGGTCGCGGACACGTTCGTGGAGATGCTCGCCGCACCGTGGTTCGCCCGCCAGGCCGCCGGCACCGCTGCACTGAACGTGTGGCTGCGCAGCCTCGGCGCATCCATCGGCGCCGGGGTCTGGTGCGAGAGCTACTGGTTGCCCGAGGCTGACCTGGTGCGGGTAGAGGCCGGGAGCACCGTCAACCGGGGATGCGTGCTGCAGACCCACCTCTTCCACGACCGGATCATGAGCCTGGACACCGTCAGCCTGTCCGGCGGTGCCACTCTCGGCCCGCACGGGGTCATCCTCCCGGCCGCGACGATCGGGACGGCCACGACGGTCGGACCGTCCTCGCTGGTGATGAGAGGCGAATCGGTGCCCGCACACAGCCGCTGGACCGGCAACCCGATCGGCCCCTGGCCCGGCACGACCGGCCCCGCTTCATGACCACGCCGCCGCCCACGACCCCGACCGGTGCTGCCTCGCTCGGTGATCCCTACCTCCCCGGCTCGGGCAACGGTGGTTACCGCGTACGGCACTACGACCTCGACCTGGACTACCGGATCGCCACGAACCGGCTCACCGCGACGGCGGGCCTCCACGCGGAGGCGACGGCGACGCTGTCCCGCCTCAGCCTGGACCTGGCCGGTCTTCGCGTGGACAAGGTGACCATCGACGGGCGCCGGATCGACCGCTACTCGCAGCGGGGTCGCAAGCTCCAGTTGACCCCGGCCACGCCGATCACCGCGGGGTCGGACTTCACGGTGGACGTGCGGTACTCCGGCAGCCCCACGCCCGTCCGGGGCGACTGGGGGGAGGTCGGCTGGGAGGAACTCACGGACGGCGTGATCGTCGCCGGCCAACCCGACGGCGCTCCGTCGTGGTTCCCCTGCAACGACCATCCGAGCAACAAGGCCAGCTACCGGATCAGCGTGACCACGGGATCGCCGTACACCGTGCTGGCCAACGGCCGGCTCGTCGACAGGAAGGTCCGCGGCAGCAGGACGACGTGGGTGTTCGACCAGCCCGAGCCGATGGCGACCTACCTGGCAAGCATCCAGATCGGCCGGTACGAACTGCAGACACTGGGCGATCACCCGGTCCGGCAGCAGGCCGCGCTACCCGCTCGACTGCGCCGCCTTTTCGCCACGGACTTCGCCCGACAGACTGCCATGATGACGGCCTTCGAGCGGCTGTTCGGGCCGTACCCCTTCGCCGAGTACACCGTCGTGGTCACCGACGACGAACTGGAGATCCCGCTGGAGGCGCAGGGGATGTCCGTGTTCGGGGCCAACCATCTCGACGGGCACCGCGGCAGCGAACGCCTGCTGGCACACGAACTGGCCCACCAGTGGTTCGGCAACAGCCTGACCATCGAACGCTGGCAGGACATCTGGTTGCACGAAGGCTTCGCCTGCTACGCCGAATGGCTGTGGTCACAGGAGTCCGGCGGCCCGAGCACCGACTCCCTGGCCCGCAAGGCCTGGCGCCGACTGGCCAGCCTGCCCCAGGACCTCGTCATCGCTGACCCGGGCCCACGGCTGATGTTCGACGACTGGGTCTACAAGCGCGGGGCACTGACCCTGCACGCCCTGCGCCTCGCTGTCGGCGACCCCGGATTCTTCGCCCTGCTGCGCGCCTGGGTGTCGGCCCACCAGCACGGGCACGTCTCCACCGAGGCCTTTGTGCGGTTCGCCGCGAGCACCGAACCCACCTTCCGCGCAGAGATCGGGGCAGTGCTGTCGGACTGGTTGTTCACCACTGCACTGCCGCACCTCCCCGGCGCGCCGGAGCCCTGGCGGTGACGCGCGCCCACAACCATGAGCAAGATCCAAGACCTCACGACGAAAGCCCCCCCAGAACCTCAACAACGGATCCGGGCTCATTCGACGTCCGGATGGGCCGTGAATGGAAACGCGCAGACCTGCTCGCCCATGCCGCTGATTACGAGCATTTCGGCTTCACCCCGAATTTCCTGTGGTATTCGGCTGAGGGTCAGACCACCGTCTCTGACCCCGCCATGACATGGACCGACTGCGGGGCCTACCAGGTGACCCCGGTGGGGGTGTTCTGCGCGTGGTCCCGGGTGGCCTCCGGGGGACTGCGGGGGAACTGGTCGCAGTCGCCTGTGACGTTGTCGACCTTCTCCTTCGGCGGCGCCATGATCTTCCGTGCCTGCGGGAACTGGGGACCGGCTGGTCCCGTGCTCCGTCCCGGCAGCGCGGCGTTCCCCTCACCCGTCCCGCATGTGCGCACCTCCAAGTTCCATGACCTGGACCGCGACGGCGTGCCGGATCCCGGCGAGGAGCCCCTGTCCGGGGTCACCTTCCGGTTGGTGCGCGAGTCCTCCCTCGTCGGCCAGCCCGCCCAGACGGTCGCCAGCACCCAGTCCGACAGTTCGGGTGTCGTCGACTTCGCTCTCGACGGACAGGGCCCGGGCCGCTACTACGTCCAGGAGGATGTCCCCGGCGGGTGGACCCGGACCACGGCCGATCGGCAGTACGTCGACGTCCCCTTCGGCATCGGCGCGGACACGTTGCGCGCCGGTGACTTCGGTGATGTCGAGAGCACCACGGACGTGGCCAAGGTGTCCTTCGACCTGACCGACGTCCCTGACCATCTCCAGGCCCGCACGGCCACTCCCGTCACCCCGGATCGGCAACAGTCCCAGCTGGTCACCCTCGATGCCGGCCAGACCGTCACCCGGCACTACGCCTGGCAGATCACGTGCCCCGGGACCGGACGCGCCCACACCTTCACCTTCACCGGCCGGATCGCCGCCGCCGAGCCCCACATCACCGACACACCCGACAACGACTCCACATCCGCCGTCTGGTCCCCTGTCGACATCAAGCCCAACAGCGACCCGAACACCATCAACGTCGGACGCAACGGGGTGATCTCCGTCGCCGTGTTGGGGACGCAGACCTTCAACCCGTTCACCGACCTCGACGCCAGCAGCCTGCGCTTCGGCCCCACCGGCACCCAAGCCCCCGTCGTCCGCTGCGCCACCCAGCCAGAAGACGTCAACGGTGACGGGATCGGCGACATGACGTGCAAGTTCGACAACACCGCCACGGGCTTCCACGTCGGCGACCCCTATGGCTACCTCACCGGCCGGACCACCCAGGCAAGCCCGTACCTCGGAGCCGACGCCGTCCGCGTCATCCCCTGACGGGTCAGGGGAACGAGGAGTCGCCCGGAGGACCGAACAGCCTCGTCACGGGGCCCCAGACCTGGGCAGGCACGCTGGCTGCTGCCAGGCCTGTGGAGGCCGCGGGGCCCCGTCGGCGGGCTGAGGACCGAGGCACGCGCCCCGGCGGAGGGCCGGGCCGCCTGCTGACCTTGATCATCGGGCCGGGCCCCAGGAGATCGCCTGAGCTTCAGTTGACCCCGGATATGGTCCGGTGCCGATCCCCGCCACGGGCAGGTGTGGTGGACTGTCGCAGTGAACCTGGAGCTGTCCCCGCTGGCCGAGCAGTTGCGCCGTGTCACGGACGAGGATCTGCGGGCCCTCGCCGGAGACCGGACCTTCGCCCGAGGGCGTTCGTTCGCGTCGCAGAACAGGGTGTCGGCGCTGGTGGCGGACGAGGCGTCGCTGTCGGGGACGGTGCGTGGGAATGGTGGGGTGTACCGGGTCTGCGTCGATCTGGACCCGGATGGGGAGATCTTGGGCGGAGACTGCTCCTGCCCGGTCGGGGTCGACTGCAAGCACGTCGTGGCGGCCGTGCTGTCCGCGCGTGCGCTGCTCGGTTCGGCAGCGGGATCGGTCCCCGGTCGCGGCGGGCGGTTGGGGCTGGTTCCGCCGGTCCCCAAGGTCCCGGAGTGGGAGCGGGTCCTGGGTGAGGTGTTGTCCGGGACCGACACGGCGATGGCCTTCTCGCCGTTGGGACTGCTCGTCGACCTGCGGGCGCCGCGGGGTCAAGGTTCACGGGCTGCGGCCGCGGCGCCGCTGGCGGTGGCCCTGCGGCCGGTGGTCCCGGGGAAGACCGGGTGGGTGAGGACGGGGGTGTCCTGGAGCGGGTTGGACTACCCCCGGTACGGCGCTCCCCGGCTGGACCCGCGTCAGGTCGTGGCCCTGCAGCGTCTGGTGCACCTGTCCGGCTCGGCCCACCGGTACTACAGCCAGCCGGAGTGGCTGGACCTGGCGATTCTGGGCGACGGCTGGATGGACGCCCTGCGGCACTGCCGACGTGTCGGGGTCCGGCTGTTGACGGCGCAGCGGGGCAGCGGGGAGGTCGTGCTCTGCGAGGCTCCGGCAGGGGTCTCGTTCCGCCTGGTGCGGGCAGGCAAGGGCGGCGATCTGGCCCTCACCCCCGAGGTCCGGCTGCCGGAGGAGGTGGGCCGGTACACGCTCGAGAGGCCGGGCTGGTGCCTGGTCGGGTCCCCGCCTTCCGGGGTGGTGGCGCGCGCCGGTGATGATGTGCTGCTCGCTGCGTTCGAGCCGGCCCTCGACATCGCGACGGCGCGGGTGCTGGGACACGGCCCGCTTCAGGTCCCGTCCGGGGATGCCGGGCGGTTCCTGTCGGTGGCCGTTCCCGCCCTGGCGAAACGGTTCGAGGTCGGCTCCCCGGACGGCAGCGTCGAGATCGTGGTTCCCGGGCCGCCCCGGCTCCGGCTGACGTGCACGCACCTGCCGGGCCTGCAGCTCGGGCTGCAGTGGTCGTTCACGTACCTGACGGGTACGACCACCCTGTCCGTGCCGATCGACGGGACGGAGCACGGGCCGGTCCGCGACCGGGCGGCGGAGAGGGAGCTGCTCGCGGCCGCCCGGGACACTGGTCTGCCTCCCGCCGTGGTCGCCGGGTCCCCGGTCGAGGGCGGTCCCCTGCCCGTGGCGCAGTCGGTGCTGACCGGGTTCGCCGTCGTGGAGTTCCTCGACCGAGTCCTGCCGCGGTTGGCGGCCCTCGAGCGGCTCGACATCGTCGTCGCCGGGGAACCGGTCGAGTACGTCGAGGCGACCGAGCCGCCGCAGGTGCAGTTGCGGCTGACGGACTCCGTCGACGACCACGACTGGTTCGACCTGTCCGTGGAGGTGACCGTCGCCACCGAGCCCGTACCGATGGCGTTGCTGGTCACGGCGCTCACCCTCGGCGAGGAACATCTCGTGCTCCCGTCGGGCACGTGGTTCCGGGTGGACCGGCCCGAGCTGGTCGAGTTGCGGCGGCTGCTCGAGGAGGCCCGCGCCCTGCAGGACGGCGAACGGGGGTCACTACGGCTGTCGGCATACCAGTCGGATCTGTGGAGCGAGCTGGTGGACCTCGGCGTCGTCCGGGAGCAGGCCGAACGCTGGGCGATCCTGGTGAAGGGGCTGGGCGGTGCTGCTTCGACAGGCTCGCTGTCGGCCCCGGCGGCGCTGACGGCCCAGCTGCGTCCGTATCAGCACGACGGCTTCGAGTGGCTGACCTTCCTGCGCCGGAACGGCCTGGGCGGCGTGCTCGCCGACGACATGGGACTGGGCAAGACACTGCAGGTGCTGGCGATGATCGCCGAGGAGCGGCAGGCCCTCGGGATCGGTCTGGATGCCGATCCTGGTGCCGACCGCGCCGCCCGGGCGGTCGTCCGGCCGGCGGTGGCCGACTGCCCGGACTCCGGGGAGGACCCGAAGCCGTGGCTGGTCGTCGCCCCGACATCGGTGATGGGTGCCTGGGCCGGCGAGGCTGCCCGGTTCGTCCCGGGGCTGAGGGTCCGGGTGCTGGGCGAGACGGCGGCGCGTCGCGGAGTGCCGGTGGCCGACGTCGCGGCGGAGGCGGATCTGGTGGTGACCTCGTACGCGGTGCTGCGGCTGGACGGCGAGGAGTTCCGGGCCGTCCGCTGGGCGGGCGTGGTGGTCGACGAGGCCCAGGCGGTGAAGAACCACCAGTCGATCACCTACCAGTGCGTGCGCCGGCTCCACGCGCCATGCCGGTTCGTGGTGTCCGGGACGCCGATGGAGAACAACCTGATGGAGCTGTGGTCCCTGCTGTCGATCGCCGCGCCAGGCCTGTTCCCCGACCCGAAGGCGTTCTCCGAGTACTACCGCCGTCCGATCGAGAGCGGTGCCGCGCCCGAGCGCCTGGAGACTCTGCGGCGCCGGATCCGACCGCTGATGCTGCGCCGCACCAAGCAGTCCGTTGCCGCCGACCTGCCGCCGAAACAGGAGCAGGTGATCCGGGTGGACCTGCCGGCCCGGCACCGCCGGATCTACGACCGTGGCCTGGCCCGCGAGCGGCAACGGGTTCTCGGCCTGCTCGAGGACGTCAACCGCAATCGGATCGCCATCTTCCGGTCGCTGACCCTGCTGAGGCAGTTGAGCCTGCACCCGGGCCTGGTGGACGCGACGGACGACGCCGTGCCGTGCATCAAGATCGACACCCTGCTGGAACTCCTGCTCCCCGTGATCGCCGAAGGCCATCAGGCGATCGTCTTCAGCCAGTTCACCTCGTTCCTGCGCCGGGTTCGCGATCGCCTCGACGCCGCGGGCACGCCGTACAGCTACCTTGACGGCCGGACCCGCAACCGTCAGCAGGCGATCGAGAGCTTCCGGTCCGGGAAGGCCCCGGTGTTCCTGGTCTCGCTGAAGGCCGGTGGTACCGGCCTGACCTTGACCGAGGCGGACTACGTCTTCCTGCTCGATCCCTGGTGGAACCCCGCTGCGGAGGCCCAGGCCGTCGACCGGGCACACCGGATCGGTCAGGACAAGCCGGTCAACGTGTACCGACTGGTCTCGGCCGACACCATCGAGGAGAAGGTGCTCGCGCTGCAGGAGCGCAAGCGTGAACTGTTCGCCTCAGTCATCGATGACGGTGCCTTCAGCAGCGGCGCGCTCACCCCCGCCGACATCCAGGCACTGGTCCACTGACCTCGCGGCGTACCCGAGGCCGTGTGACGTCTGTTGCCCACGGCGAGTGAAGGTCCCGGCCGTCCCGGCTGTCCGCGGCATGATCGCGCACACGGCGGCCGTCGACTTCGTTCGGCCGAACAGCATCCGCCGGGCCCTCACCGCGGGTGAGGGCCCGGCGGATGCCGGTGCCGGTGCCGGTGAATCCGGGGATCACCGGTGCGGCATCTCAGGCGTGGTCGTCGTGGTCTACCTCATGGTCGGCGTGCACGTGACGACTGCGGGAGCGACGGCCGCGTTGCCGTTGGCCACGAACCCGAACTGCTGGCTGCCCTTGGCGGCGACAGTGGCGTTGTAGCTGGCGTTGGTGACGGTCACGGTGCCGGAGGTGCCGGTATTCGTGCCGTTCCAGACGTTGATCAGGCTCTGCCCCGCGCCCAGGGTCAACTTGACGGTCCAGCCGTTGATCGCGCTGGTGCCGTTGTTGGTGACGGTGACGGAGCCGAGGAGACCGCCGTTCCAGCGCGCGATCTGCTGGTAGGTGGCGGTGCACGTCGCCGGGCCGCTGCCGTCGGACGGGGCCGGCGTGGTCGTCGCCGGTGTGGTCACCGGAGTCGTCGCGGGTGTGGTCACCGGAGTCGTGGCCGGTGTGGTCACCGGAGATGTGGCCGGCGTGGTGGGGGGAGGCGGCGGGGTGCCGCCGTACTGCGCAGCGACCTGGGCCAGGTCAGCACCCTTGCCGCTCATGTACGGCTGCTTCAGCCAGGAGACGAACGCCGTGAGGCCGGCGGAGGAGGAACCCGCGGACCACAGTTCCTCCTTGTCCTGGTCGAAGTAGGTCAGCAGCTTCAGGTCGGGGTAGGCACCGGACTTCAGTTGCGCGTCCATGTCGTTGAACCAGGCTGCCTTGTCGCCACCGTCGGCGCTGGAGGCGTACTCGGCGATCATCACCGGCTTGTCCGCGGCGATGGAGCGCGCATTCTGGTAGGCGGTGGAGAAGGTCGTCGAGAAGCTCGCCCAGTGATTGCCCGTGGGGTCCCACGAGGGCCCGGAGCCCCAGTTGTACCCGTCCACGCCCACCCAGTCGACGTAGGCGGACCCTGGGTAGGCGCGGGCCGGATCGTTCCACGCGGCGGTCGGTGAGGACCCGTTGTTGAATGCCCAGACCCACTGGACGTTGGTGGCACCAGCGGCCTTGACCAGGTCGTGCACGTGCCGGTACGCCTGGACGTAGCGGGTCGGGTCGTTGTTGTTGTTCGCGGTGCCCCAGGGGTACCAGTCCCCGTTGAACTCGTGTCCCCAGCGCAACAGGATCGGCACGCCGGCGGAGGCGAACTCCGCGGCTCGAGTTCTGATGTAGCTGTCCCAGGTGCCATTGATGATGTCCTGGAGCTTGATCTGCCCGGCACCGTTTGCGCCTAGGGCGGTGTCCCAGGGCTCCCAGGTGTAGTGCGGCATGATCCCTCGGCTCCACAACGCCTTGGCCTCGGAGACGGGGAAGGCCTTCCCGGTCGCCCAGCTGTCGAACCACATGACGCTGGCCGGGGTCACTCCGTAGGCGCTCGATGCCGCGGACGCGGTCTGGGTGGGCGCACCCTCCCGGAAGACGCCGAAGTACTTGGTGGTGGCATCGGCCGCGGATGCCGGACTGCTCGTGCTGAGAGCCCTGACGCCGAGGAGCAGCGCGAGCGCCGCTACGGCTGCGAGCACTCGACGTGGGCGGGCCGCCATCGCGTGACGTTTCATCATGACCTTCCCTACTCCTTCGTACGTGCCCGCACGAGCACGTCGCCCGATCCTGGGCGCCGGTCCTCCTGATGGAACCTGCACCGGCCGAGTCGATGACCCTGGCGGACGGCAGAGACAGGAGGGTTGCCCTGGTTCGTCCCTCGGTACGTGGATCCACATCTGAGTCTCCCGACAGGGCGGCAGGGGTTTCCCTCAAGATTGGGACGCCCACCCTCAAGATCAGGGCACCCATCTGTGACCACGGGCCCGCGCCGTCCCCACTCACAGCACGCTCACCGTTCACCCCTTGTCGCTGCGACGACGAGACGTCAACAGCTCCGCGGCGCTCACGGGTGCAGGCGGCGCTCACGGGTGCAGGGAGTCCCATTCCTCGCCGAGGATCCACCGCAGGGCCGAGAGTTTGCCGTTCCACATGCCCCACTCGAACTCGGTCTCGCAGGGCCTCAGGTCGGGTCGGTGCGCCCGAACTCGTTCGGCTTCCCCGAGTGCCACGCGATACATCTCGGGGGTGGGGCCGTCCTGACCTGTTCGGGATTCCCGTCGGAACGCGAGGAGACGCCCGCCATGGACCCTGTCGGCGAGTTCCTGCTCGGCCTGGAGGATCTCGTCAAGCCGTCGGGGCTCTTCCGCCGGGTCCCAGGCGTCGGCGAGGTTGTCGGGATTCTTCGCGAAGTGCTCCTGCAGTGCGCCGGTCAGGCCCTCGTGGTCGTACTGCACGAAGGACATGGGGGTTCACCTCCAGGGGATGAGGGGCGGGGTCGAGAACTTCGGTGCGGTGGGAGCCGGCTCCTGCGGCCGCTGTTCCTCGTGGCGGGACGGCGGCTGTCACAGGGGGGCTGGGTCATCCCTTGATGCCGGTGGAGGCCACTCCTTGGACGAACCACCGCTGGAAGAGGAGGAACACCAGGACCACCGGGATCACCATGAGGGTTGCGTAGGCGTAGAAGCCACCCCAGTTGGGAGTCGTGCCCACGTAGTTGAGTAGTCCCAGCGGCAGCGGCTGCAGGTCCGGTGACGCGGCGGTGACCATGACGGGCCACAGGAACTGTCCCCACGAGTAGAGGAACGTGAGGATGGCGGAGCTGGCGTAGGCCGGTCCGGCCAGGGGCACGATCACGCTGACGAAGGTGCGCAGCACGCCTGCCCCGTCCAGTTGCGCGGCCTCCTCGAACTCCAGGGGTATCCCCTTGAAGAACGAGTAGAAGAGGTAGATGTAGAGCGGCTGTGCCACGAACGGCAGTACCTGGGCCAGCAGGGAGTCGGTCAGCCGGTGGCCGGCAACCGGTTGCGCGAGCATGACCAGCAGCGGCAGCGCGATCGACTCGAACGGCACGATGACGAGGGCGATGACGACGGCCAGAACGATCCGGCGGCCCCTGAAGCGGATCCGGGCCAGTGCATACCCGGCCAGGCTGTTCACTCCGAGACCGAACACCACGATCGAGCTGCTGATGATCAGACTGTTGAGCATCGCGGACGGGAACGACAGGTTCGCCGACCCGGTCCAGGCGGCCTCGAGGTTCTTGCGCAGCCAGGGGAAGCCCTGGGGGTCGAAGGATCTCCAGCCGGCGCCGAAGACCTGGCTGCTGGGTTTGCCGGCACCCACCACCATGATCAGGATGGGGGCGATGAATCCGGCCGCGAGCAGCAGCATCAGTGCCTGGCCGGCGAGCAGCGGAAGCCGACGTCGAATCGATGACCGTGACTGTCGTGGGATCATGATGGGCCTAGTCCTTCGGTTCGAGGCGGCGCTGGAGCAGGCTGACCAGCAGGACGATCACCAGGAAGATGACTGTCGCGGCGGCGGCCAGCCCGACCCTGGACGCCGGACCGTTCTCCTGGGAGAGACGGACGATGTAGAGCATCAATGTGGTGGTCGCTCCCTGTGGGCCCCCAGGGCTGGTCGGCAGGACGTAGACCTGGTCGAACAGCCGGAACGACAGGACCGCCGTCGTGGTGGTGACGAAGAACAGTTGTGGCCGGATGCCCGGGATCGTGACCGCCCACAGCCTGCGCCAGGCACCGGCCCCGTCGAGCATGGCTGCTTCGTGCAGTTCGCGGGGAACGGCCTGCAGCGCGGCGAGGAGGATCACCATCTGGAAGCCGACGCTGCTCCACAGCGACACCAGCACGACGGCGACCTGGGTCCAGTGTGTGTCGGCCAGCCAGTGCGGTGTGACCGCGCCGGCCGTCAGGGTGGACAGCACCTCGGTGAGGATGCCGGGCCGGCCCTGGTTCTCGTCGAGGATGAGTTTCCAGATCAAGCCCGCCACTGACAGCGGGACCGCGATCGGGATGAAGTAGGCGGTGCGGAACAGGGCGTGACCGCGTAGGCGCAGGTTCACCAGGAGCGCGAGCCCGAGAGCGAGCCCGGTCTGCAACGGGACCACGATGATCGTGAAGAGCAGGTTGTGCAGGATCGCCGTGCGGAAGTCGGGGTCGGCGACCAGTTCACGGTAGTTGTCCAGGCCCACGAACTGCGTGGGCAGCCGCGGGGTGGGGACGGCCACCCGGTTGGTGAACGAGATGGCAACGGCGTAGCACAGTGGCGCGACGAGAAACGTGAGCAGCAGGACGGCGGCCGGTGCGACGAAGAGATAGCCCCACCGGGACCTGTACGCCTGGGCAGGTGTGACCGACATGCGGGACGTGACCTTTCTGCGTGAAGAAGGGCCGGGCTCCCGGAGGCGAGCCGCCGCCGGAAGCCGGGGCGCCGCCACCACGACGGCGGCGCCCCTGGATGCCGGTCAGCCGACCGAGTAGCCGCGGTTCGCCTTGATGTCCGCGTCGACCTTGGCCGCCGCCTTGTCCAGGCACTTCTGGACATCGGCGCCGCCGATGATGTCTGCGAACGCGGTGGAGAGCTGGTCACGCGCGACCAGGTACGCGGGGGTCAGCGGTCGCGGGAAGGCCACCGTCGGGTCGTTGAGGTTCTGCGCGTAGAGGTGGCGCTGCCCGCCGGGCTGGTAGGCGGGGTCCGCGTCGAGGACGGTCCTGACCGCGGGGATGGCGCTCTCGGACTCGGCCAGGGCCTGGGAACCCTGCGCGCCGGTGAGGAAGTCGATGAGCGCCCACGCCGCGTCGGGGTCCTTGACCTGCTGGGCCATCCCGAAGCTCCACGAGCCCGTGTACACCTTGGAACCGGTCCCGAAATTCGGTAGCGGCAGCAGGACGAGGTCGTCCTTGAGCTTGGCCGCGTAGGTGCCGCCCATCCAGCTACCGACCCAGGAGATCGCGGAGGCGCCGTTGAGGAAGTTGGTGTCGTTGGCACCTGAGGCAAGGGAAAGGTCGATCAGACTTGCCTTGCTCCACTGCTGGAACCAGGTCAGTGCCTCGACCGACTTCGGGCTGTTCAGCGCACCCTCGGCGGAACCGTAGTCCGGCTTGAAGATCCCGGAGCCGGCGGACAGCAGAGTTGGGCCGAAGCCGTAGGGCCGCCATTCGCCCGCCCCGTATCCCCACTCGATGTTCAACGGGGTGGGGTATCCGGCGGCCTTGAGGTCCTTGAGGACCTTGTCGAACTCGGTGACGGTCCAGGCGTCCGCCGCCGACTTCGGCACTCGGACGCCGACCTTGGTCAGGGCCTTCTTGCTGGCCCACAGGCCCATTCCGCCGTCGTAGGCGCCGAGGGTGTACTGCTGTCCGCGGTACTTGCCGTTGGCCACCACCGACGGGATCAACGATGCCAACTTGCCGGCCTCGGCGCAGTTGCCCAGCGGTCTGATCACCTGGTTGTAGGCGAAGCTCCCGACGAAGGGTGCGTCGACCTCCACCACGTCGGGGGTCTTCCCGGACTGCAGTGCCGCGGTCAGCCCCTTCTCGTAGGCGGTCTCCGGGTAGCTCACCAGTTGCGCCGTGATCCCCTTGGCCTTGCCGACGCCGGCGTTGAACTGGGTGATGAGGTCCTGGTACACCCTGATCGGGTTGACCGGCTTGGTCGTGTCGTTGTTGGCGTGGGTGGCGATGGTGATCGTGACAGGGCCGTCGATCTTGCCGTCGCAGGCAGCCCCGGCGGCCGTGCTGGCGCCGTGGCCGGAACTGTCCGGGGTGGAGTCGGTGCTTCGGCCGCAGGCGGGCAGCAGCCCGACCGCAACAACCGACGTGACCGCGATGACGCGCCTGGTGTTCATGGAACTCCTCAGTGCTCACTACCGGCAGGGACCGTGCGGTCAGGTCGGAGGGCGGGAAGCGGGAAAGGGTCGGCCGGAGCTGGACGAGGTCCACGCCGGACGACCCGGAAGCGTTTTCATCAGCACTGCATCGCCGCGACCTGATCATGGTCAGCTTGCTCGGACCGCAGCTGCGGCGTCGTCCGGCCGCGGTCACGTTCGACGGGCCCCGCCCACCACGCCGGGCGGACCGCGGGTATCCCCTCGGGGTGAGGGAGATCCACATCCGTGGGCAGAGGCCGGGGATCCATGATCGGGTCTAGCGTGGACGCCGCTATGGCTACCAACAGCACGTTCTTGTCCGCGCTGAGCCCGGTCAGCTCTCCGCTGAGTCCGGTCAGCCGGGTCCGCCGTCTGGGCGGTGACCTCGCGCTGGCGATCGCCCTCGCCGGCTGGAGCGTGGTGCTGGAGGCGGGGCGCCTGGGCCTGTGGCCCCGCACAGGGTTGGACTGGGTGGTGTCCGGCGACAGCGAGGCCAAGATCGGGTGGGAGATGGCGGCCGCGGTGGAGGTCCTGGCGCTGCTGGCGCGCCATCGCCTGCCGGTCCTGGCGTACTTCGCGGCAGTGTTGGCCGCCGGCTGTCACCTGGGCGACCTTCTGATCAGAATATCGCCGATCGACCTGGCCGCTCCCGTCACCCTCTACACCGCCGCGCTGAAGGCCAGCCTTCGCCATGGCCCGCTCGCCTTGCTCGGTACCGGCCTGCTGGGCGCGACGACGGCCGCAGTGATCTGGGAACGGGTCCTGCCCGCATGGTGGTCACTGTCGCCCAGCGAAAACGTGACCATGTGGGTCATGAATCTCGCCGTGCCGGTCGCGGCCCTGGTCCCGGCCTGGCTGGCTGCCCGCACCCGCCGTCACGAACTCCTCCTGCTCCGGGAGCGGGCCGACCATCTGGAGCGAGAGCGCGATCAGCGGGCGGCTCTGGCCGCTGCGGCGGAGCGGGCCAGGATCAACCGGGAACTCCATGACGCGATCGGCCACAACCTCTCCGTCATCGTGATCCAGACCCAGGCCGCGGCGGGGGTGCTGGACCAGGACCCGGACCTGGCCCGCGAATCACTGGCACATGTCGTCTCGGTCGGCCAGGACTGCCTGGCCGACGTACGCAACCTGTTCCGCACCGGCACCGGAACCGACACTGGAACTGGAACCGACCCGGCCAGTCTCGTCCCGCCTGCCGGTCTGGCCCAGCTACCCGACCTGATCGAGCGGGTCCGTCAGGCCGGCCTGCCGACTGACCTGAACGCCGGCCCTCGCCTGCCCCGGCTACCCCATCTGGTCGATCTGGCCGCCTACCGCATCATCCAGGAGGCGTTGACCAACGCGATGAAGCACGGGGGCAACGGCGCCACCGCATCGATCACCCTCGACTGCCACGACGACGCCCTCCACGTCGGCATCACTGATACGGGCGCCGGACACTGCGCCGGGGCCGAACAGGGGCCGGGAATACCCGCGTGCGGCAACGGGCTGCGCGGCATCCGGGAACGCGCCACCGCCCTCGGCGGCACCGCCGAGGCCGGCCCGCTGCCCACAGGAGGCTTCCACGTGCACGCCACCCTGCCCCTGGAGCCCCGACCATGACCAGCCCGCCCGCCATCCGCGTGGCCATCGTCGACGACCAGGAACTGGTCCGTGCCGGCCTGCGCATGATCCTTCAGCAGGCCCCGGATCTCGTCGTCGTCGGCGAGGGAGCCGACGGCCTCCAAGCCGTCACCATCGCCACGCAGGTCAGGCCCGACGTGATCCTGATGGACATCCGGATGCCCGTCATGGACGGCATCCAGGCCACCAGTCGCATCCGTGGCAACACCGCCTGCGACGCACCGAAGGTGCTCATCCTGACCACCTTCGACCTTGACGACTACGTCTACGCCGCGCTCCAGGCGGGGGCCAGCGGATTCCTGCTCAAGGACACCCTCACCCAGGACCTTCACACTGCTGTACGGGTGATCCACGCCGGCGACGCGGTCGCCTCACCGACGATCACACGCCGGCTCATCGCCCACTTCACCACCAGCACCCGCACCCGGCCGAACCCCCGCGACCAGGCTCGTCTCGACCCGCTCACCGCACGCGAACGTGAAGTCCTCGCCCTGATCACCGAAGGCCTGACCAACGCCGAGATCGCCGCACGCCTGTTCCTGTCCGAAGGCACCGTCAAGACCCACGTCAGCCACATCCTGACCAAGCTCGGTCTACGCGACCGCGTCCAAGCCGTCATCCTCGGATACCAGACGGGACTGTCGGGATAACGGGAACGCCTTACATCCGTTATCCCGACAGTGCCGGTGACGGTGCCGACCTCGACCAGCGGGTGGGCCACCGCGGTCAGGGGCGGTGGGTGACCCGCAGCCCGCGCGCCTCCATCCTGGCCACGGTCTGCGCGATCGCCTCCTCGCGGGCCGCGGCGTGCGCCTGAGCCCACGCCTGCAACTGCTGGGCGAGGGTGTCGTGGCGGGACTGGAGCTCGCCCGCCGACGACTCGGCCCGGGACGCCTCGTCCGAGGCCTTCTCCTGCTCGGCGTCGGCGTGGGCGCGGTGCTCCTGGTTGTTCCGGACGAGATCCGCGGCCCTCTCCTTGGACTGGGTGAGCCCGGCCTGCGTGCTCTGGGCCTGTTCGGAGGTGGCGTCGATCCGCTGGCCGGCCTGGGCGATCGCCGCACCCCGGGACGGCTGGAGCGACTTCTGCAGGGTGATGCCCTCCTTGGTGCTGACGAGCTTGCCCATGAACCGGGTGGAGTCGTCGTTCATCTGCCGGAAGGCGGAGACCGCACGGTCGGGCAGCAGTGCGTCGAACCGCAGGACCAGCCCGGTGAACCCGCTCCAGCCGGCGAGCAGTGTCTCCAGGGTGGCCACGCCGGTGAGCTCCGAGGCTCCGCCGGAGATGTCCTGACCCGCCTTCTCATGCCCCTGCTCGCTGCGGGTGTTGGCCTTCGACGTGTCGGCGACCTCGCCCTGGTGCGCGGAGGCGGCCTGCGCGGTCTCGTCGATCCCGGCCTGGGCCTGGTTGATCTGCTCCGCCTGGGCCTGGAGCGAGGAGGCCACCCGGGACGCCTCCGCCTGCCGGGCCCGGGCCCGAGCCCGCCCGGCCAGCAGGACCTGAATGTCCTGCGACATCCGGTCGAGCTGCTCCTGCGTGCCGGGTGGCGCGGGGTAGTTCGGGTTCACGGTCTCCACGACGCTCGCAGGCTCGCCTCCCTCAGCGGTGGCCTCAGGTCCGTTCCTGTGACCGTTGTCGCGCTCGGGTCCGCCGCCACCGTGGCTGCCGCCTCCGTGGCCGCCGTGCTCGATGGCGTGCAGGGCGGCCTCGCTGCCGTGGTGCCCGCCCTCGGCGAGCTGCAGGTACCGCTCGTGGGCCTCGCCCCACTCGGCGACGGAGTGCAGCAGGCCGTGCGGCTCGTGCCCGGGGCCGCTGCCGGCATGGTCGGGGGGACGGCCGGCCGGTCCGGGCGCGGGGCCCAGCGCTGCGGGAGTGCTCCCGGCGGGCGTCGGGCCGCCGCCG
>DASTGO010000540.1:0-6410 GCA_035719045.1 Kineosporiaceae bacterium
GGCTACGACCAGACCATGACCATCAACCCCTGCAAACTGCAGTACCTCTACCAGGGCCGCGACCCCAGGTCCGGCGGCGACTACAACTCCCTGCCCTGGCAGCTGGGCCTGCTCACCCTGACCAACCCGACCTGCTCATGATCAACGGCTACCACTCGCCGGCAGCGCGACACCGGGCAGCCGTCGACGGGCGGTGAGCGCCAGGCACGACATCCGCACGGGGCGGGGGGGATCCCCCCGCCCCGTGCAACGTCTCGGGATCCGGCCGCGTATCTCCACCGGACGCCCGAAGGGGGCGATCGCCGGTAGGCGTTACCGCGGAAGGGGATCGGATGAGCGAGGACCTGACGTCGACGCTGGGGGTCGGGCGACGGGCCCTGCTCACCCTGGGGACAGCCGTCCTGGTCGGCGGCTGCGCCCAGGGATCCCAGCAGGCGGTCACCACCCCCAGCGGCACGACCCCGTCCCCGACGGGCTCCGGGACCGGACCGGCCCCGGCCCCCACCGCGACCGGCACCGCCACGAGGACCGTCTGCCCGACCGCGCCCGACGTCATCCCCAAACCCGGGACGCTGCAGTACCTTCCGTGCAACGGCAAGGACGTCGCCCTGACCATCGACGACGGACCGCACCCCACGTGGACCCCGCAGGTGCTGGCGGTGCTGGCGAAGCTGGACATCCGCGCGACGTTCTGCATGATCGGCGAGAACGCCGCCCGCCACCCCGATCTCGTCCGGCAGGTGGCGGCGGCCGGGCACCAGATCGCCGACCACACGTACACCCACCCGATGAACCTCGCCACCATGACCCGTGCCCAGGTGGACGACCAGATCCACCGCACCGCGGAACTGCTCACCCGGGCGGGCGGCGGGAACGCCCCGGCACTGTTCCGGGCTCCCGGTGGCTCCTGGTCCGCCACCATCCTCGCGTCCTGTGCCGACGCCGGGCTGCGGCCGCTGGACTGGTCGGTGGACACCCGGGACTGGAGCCTGCCCGGGGTGTCCCGGATCGTCGACGTCCTGCTCACCCGCACCAACCCCGGCTCGATCATCCTCGACCACGACGGCGGCGGGAACCGTCAGCAGACGGTCACCGCCCTGAGTACGGCACTGCCCCAGCTCATCGACCGGGGATACCGGTTCGTCCTGCCGTGACGGGCGAGCGCCGCAGCCCCGAAAGGCTTCACGGAGTAGCGAAACGCAGTCTTCAAAACACGGTCTTAGGGACTTCTTAGGCACAGGACAGGGACCATCGCGAGGGGATCGTTTCCGCGACCGGAGGGACGACGAGGTGCGGTCGAAGAAGGCAGGGCTCATCACGGCGGTGGCCGTCACAGTCGCTGCGGGGACGGCTACCGCCGCCCTCGGCATCGTGGGCGGCGCGAGGGTCCAGCAGGCGCCGTCGTGGGTGGGGTCCCTGCAGACTCTGAGCGGCGAGCACGAGTGTGGTGCGGCCCTGGTCAGCCCGACCTGGGCGGTGACCGCCAAGCACTGCCTCGGGGTTCCCCTCGGCCAGGCCCGCTTCGGTTCGCCCGACTACGCCGCGGGCGGCCAACTGGTCGCGATCAGCGGTTCGGTCAAGGCTCCGGGCAGCGCGGATGTCGCGCTGGTGCGGCTTGCGCGGCCGGTGACGCTCACCCCGGCGGCCATCGCCCCGGCCACCCCGGCTGCCGGGGCCGGCGTCACCCTGCTCGGCTGGGGGCAGACCGCTCCGCAGCCGGGGGCCACCGACGCCTCGCCGTTCCTCAAGCAGTTGCAGACCCAGGTCCTGCCCGGCAGCTCCTGCCGGGGAGCGGGCCGTGCTCCGAAGGGGGTCGCCGAACTCTGCATCCGCAGCTCCCCGCGGCAGACCGCCTGCTACGGGGACTCCGGCGGCCCGGCGGTCGTGGACGGGCTGCTCGTCGGGGTGACCTCACGCGGCAGTGAGAACTGCGGTGACGTCAACACCGTGTACGAGGACGTGACGGCCCTGCAGTCCTGGATCGCGCAGACCACGGGAGCGGCCCAGGGCGGCACCGGATTCACCCCGCCGGCGCCGCCCGTCACGACCAACCCCACCCCGTCCGCGCCGCCCGTCACGACCGATCCCACCCCGCCGACGACTCCTGCCACGTCCACGGCCACCGCCACGACCGATCCCGCCCTGCCCTCACCGCAGGATCTCGCCGGATCGACCGCCACCGCGTCCGCGACCGGCTCACCGGAATCCCCGAACCCGACTGCCAGCCTGCCGGGCGGGCTGAGCGGCCTGCATATCCAGGGCAACTGGCGGCTGAGGTCGGCGCCGAACGGCCCGACGACCGGGATCGTCCGGGACGGGGATGTCATCACCGTGGACTGCCAGGTCACCGGGCGCCTCACGGGCGCAGCAGATTTCGGCGACTCGCGGATCTGGGATCACATTCCCGGCCGGGGGTTCATCACCGACCTCGCCGTGGCCGAAACCCAGTACCAGCAACGCGATCCGCGGCTGCAGACCTGCCCGGCGTCCATGCTCCCCTGATCCCGCGCTCCCCTGATACCGCCGGGAGGGCGGTCCGGCCGCAGCTGCTCAGGGTTCCAGGACAGCCACCGCGGGCTCGTTCAGGCTGCCCAGCCAGATCCGGCCCTCGTGCTCGCGGACCCCGGTGACCATGTGGAAGCGTGCCTTCCAGGCCGCGTCGTCCACCGGCAGGTCGTGCACCAGTTGCCCGGTCCCGTCGTAGGCCTGCACGCGGATGGTCCGTTTCGGCGCGGGCTGCAACGGGTCCGGGATGCGGGTCACCTGCCGGCGCAGCCACAGCGGTCCGCGCTGCAGCCGTTCCACCAGCGGGTCGCGGGGGCTGGCGATGGTCACCCAGATCAGTCCGTCGCTGCCCCGGGCGATGTTGTCGGGGTAGCCGGGCAGGTTCTGCACGAGGAAGTCCCGGGTGCCGGCCCCGGGCCCGGTCAGCCACAGCCGCGCCACCGTCCGGGCCGCGGTCTCGGCCACGGCGACGAAGGACCCGTCGGCCGCCAGTGCCACTCCGTTGGCGAAGGCCAGCCCGTCCAGGACGACGTCGACCTGCCCGTCCGGGCGGCAGCGCAGCAGGCGACCGGTCCGGGTGAACTCCACCATCTCGGCCTTCCACCGCTCGATCGGGTGGACCGTCGAGGAGTCCGAGACGTAGAAGGTTCCGTCGGCGGCGACCGCGGCGTTGTTGCAGAAGCGCATCGGCCTCCCTTCGACGGCGGTCAGCACGGGCTGGACGGATCCGGTCGAGGGGTCCACGGCGAGCACGCCGCGCCTGGCGTCACAGATCAGCAGCCGGCCGTCGGGCAGGAACTCGATCCCCAGCGGCCGGCCACCGGTGTGCGCCACCGGTTCCACACCGCCGCCGTCGGGGCGGATCCGGTGGATCGTGCCGTCCTCGGTGCCGGTGAACACGCAGCCCTCGTCCGGACCGCCCAGGGCGACCACGACGTCCTCGGCTCCCTGCCCCGGCACCGGGATCACCCGGAAGTCCATGCTCACGCCTCCTGTCCCGGCGTCCCGGCCCGCCCGGGCCCAGCAGCCGGTCGACTGTACTGTCGCGCACGGGGTCAGGGAAGGCGAGCCGGGAGCCGGGAGAATGATCGCGTGACGCCACTCCCGCCCGTCGCCGGTCAGGACCGGACCCCGCACCAGGCCTGCCGGCGGTTCCTGGACCGGGCCGGACGGGCCGTCACCGAAGTCTGCTCCCCCGTCGTCGTCGCATCATCGGGATCGCCTGCACGGCAACCGGAATTGCGGTCCTGCGGCTGCTCGGGGCGCCGGCGGAACTCATCCACGTCACGGTGACCACGGCCGTGGTGCTCGCCGCACTGCTGTCCGGCTGAGCGGGGATCGCTCAGGCCAGCAGCACGGCCAGCGGCACGGCGATGAGCAGGCTGTCGATGCGGTCCAGCAGACCGCCGAATCCGGGCAGCCAGTCCCCGGCATCCTTGACCTGCTGCTGCCGCTTGAGCATCGACTCCAGCAGATCCCCCGCGATCCCGCCCAGCCACACCGCAAGCACCCAGCCTGCGGACAGCGCGCCGCACAGGAAGAGGACCACGGTCGCGGCGATGAACCCGCCGAGGACCCCACCCCAGGTCTTGTTCGGGGACAACGGGGTGAGCCCGCGCGCCGCCCACCCGAAGCGGCGCAACGTGGTTCCGCCGACGAACGCGCCCACATCCGCACAGGCAGCGGCGAACAGGATGGGGAAGGCGTCCCGGCCGAGCAGCGGCAGGTTGGCCGGCGACCAGCAGAGCCAGACGATCCCGAAGGAGAGCATCGCCGCCCGGCGGAACCCGTCGACGCGGTCGGAGCCGAGCAGGGGCAGTGCGGCGCCGCCGAGCACCAGCCAGGGCACCCAGGCACCTGCTCCCGCCCCGGCGACGCCGGACGCCTCCGGGGTGGCGCGGCTGCTGCTGATCAGGGTGACCAGCGGCAGGACGACCGCCCACGCCAGCAGCCAGACGCTGTCGCTGCGGCGCAGGGCGGCCAGCTTGACGTATTCGACGACTGCCCCGACCGCGAGCGCGGCGGCCAGCAGCGCGGTGGTGGTCCGGCCCGTCCAGATCGGGATGCCCACCACCGGAAGGATCAGCGCCCAGGTGATCCAGCGGGTACGGAACTCCCCGCCGAGGCGGATCGCCACCGGCGCGGTCAGGGACAGCAGGGCGACCGCGAGCAGGGCCAGGTAGAGGCCGCGCCCGCCGAGCTCCAGCCCGAGCACGTGAATTCCCTTGCCCCACTGGGGATCCGGGCCGACCCGCTGCACGAGTGTGTACGGATTCATGGCTGCACCGCCTCCGTTCCTGCGGCCGCTGCCGCCAGGTGCCGGGCACCGGCCCGCAGTCGCAGCACGGCGGTCAGCACGCCCCCGAGCCCGATCAGCGCCGCCACCACGGCATGGGTCCGCCACCAGGGGGCGAGAAGGGCCGCCAGGGCCAGCGCCGGCGCCTGCCGGCCGAGCGCGGCGATCAGGGCTGCGGTGTCCGCGCGGCTGGAGTGGTTGGCCACCGCGACGACCGGTCCGGACGGCTCGTCCCCGTCCACCCCGACCCCGCCGGCCGCCCGCCGCAGGATCTGGTCCCACAGCACGCAGCGCACCCACGACGACACCCGCGGCACCGTCTCGCCGCCCGGGCGCGCCGCCCTGTCCCCTGACACGTCCCCCGTCACCTGAGCGAATCTAGCGGGCGTCCGGGATCAGACCCAGCGGCACCTGCGGCGGCCCTGGGCACCGCCTCGGGGCGTTGACGCCGTGACGCCCACCACCAGGGCGCCGCGGCGTACCGGAGGGGCGGGAGCCGCGTTCCGGAGGGTCGGAGCCGGAGGGTCAGGGGGCGGGGGCCGGCACTCCCTCGGCGGCCGAGCCCGGTGGCAGGCCGCCCGAAGCCTCGTCCGGAAGGCGCCGGAGCTGGTCCCTGACCTGATCACAGTCGCTGTTCGGGGTGGTGTACGCCCGGCCCAGCACGGTGTCCAGCAACGGGACCTGGCCGCGTAGCTGGGTGTCCGCCTCATGGCAGGTGTACCGGCCGCGGACGAGGGACTTCGGCACGTGCATCACGTAGCGGGTGCCGGCGTGGAGGATCACCAGGTCGGCCGAGCTCTCGTCGATCAGGTACCCCACAACCGGATCGGCGGACGTGACCACCGACGGCCGCCGGGACGTCCCCGTCCCGCCCGGCTGCTGCGTGGCGGTCACCACGGACCCCTTGAGCACGAACAGTTCCGCCGACATCCAGGGCGACTCCAGGGTGTCCAGAAAGCCCAGCAGCAGGGCCGCGCCGCCCAGGAAGGCCAGGGCGTTTCCGCGCAACGCAGCCGGAACCTGCGGGATCCGCAGCCGGGCGGCCAGGCGGACGGTGGCCCGGCGGCGGAGCAGGACCTCCAGCAGCACCGACAGCGCCACCAGCGCGAGCCCGGCGAGGTGGTAGGCCGGCGGCGTCATCAGCGCCGTGATCAGCACGACGGCGACCAGCACCGGCCACGCCCCCGGTCGCACACGATCGCGCCACCGGACGCACAGCCACGGGATCCCGTACGCCAGCCCCGCCATGGTCGGGTAGACGTAGATCGCCAGGGTGCCGAGGATCACCCGTTCCGGGGCCGTGGTCACCAAGGTGGCGGTCGTCGTCGTGGAGTACCGGGCGACGCCGTACACCTTGATCAGGCACAGCAGCCCGAACAGGCTGGAGCTGTAGGTGGCGATCTCCCGCAGCGACACCCCGGGAGCGGCGGTCCCGGCGTCGCGGGCGGGGGCGTCGCCGCGGGCGGCCCCGGGGGAGCCACCCCGGGGATGAGGGACGGGCGTCCGCGCGGGCACCGTCAGTGCATCGGCCGGGCTCAGGACAACTTGAGCACGCACCCGACGGCGTGAGCCCGGGTCCCGACCGGCGGGCGAGGGTGCGCGGCGACCG